>JASFIU010000001.1:0-44878 GCA_050122495.1 Desulfobacterales bacterium
TTGCTTCAGGTTGATGGTATATCTGCTCGCCAGGTAGCCGCCATACAAAATTTTAAAATGCCTGACAGCGTCAAACGGGAGCTGGACAAGGTGGATCAAAAAAAGATTCGGATGACGACCCTGACGGATCCCGAATACCCGGCCCTTTTGCGGGAAATCCCTGATCCACCGCCCTATTTATATGTTTCCGGAATACTGGATGGGTCTCCCAGAAATGTTGCCGTTGTCGGTTCACGCAATGCAACCGAATATGGCACTTCAATAACACAAAAGCTGTGTGCGGACCTGACGGCATTTGGCATCACCATCATCAGCGGAATGGCCATCGGAATTGATACAGCCGCCCACCGCGGGGCCCTGGCGGGGAGGGGTCGAACCATTGCCATACTGGGAAGCGGCTTGAACAATATCTATCCATCTGAAAATGTAGACCTGTTCGAGCGAATTTCAGAAAACGGTGCGGTCATTTCCGAGTTTGCACTCGACACGGAGCCTGAAGCCCATAATTTCCCGATCCGAAACCGGATCATCAGCGGTATGAGCCTTGGAACCGTTGTCGTGGAAGCGACCCGCAAAAGCGGATCCCTGATCACCGCACGCCTGGCTGCGGAGCAGAATCGGGAAGTGTTTGCGGTACCCGGAAGCATTCAATCTTTTAAAAGCACCGGCACCCACACGCTGATAAAACAGGGCGCCAAGCTGGTCGAAAATGCACAAGATGTGCTTGAGGAACTATCCGCATTTATCGATGCGCCCAAAGTAATTCAGCATCAGGATGCAAACCGAAAGGCGCAAAACTTAGCGCTGCTCAGCCCGGAAGAACTGGCGGTATATAAGCTCCTCAGCCCTTACCCGGAGCACATCGATACGATTGTACGCAAAACGGCCATCGAGCCCGGAAAGCTTTTGAGCATATTGTTACAATTGGAACTCAATGGAATGGTGAAACAGTTGCCGGGGAAGCGATTTGTTTTATATTAAAGAATCATATCGAATTACCCGATGAAGCTATTGCAAAGATTAATCTATCTGAATTCGTCAAAAAGCGATAAATAGGAGTAATCGTGGCCAAACCGCTTGTCATTGTGGAGTCGCCCACAAAAGTCAGAACGGTAAAAAAGGTTCTGGGCAAAGACTATAATGTTGCCGCCACCGTGGGGCACATCAAAGATCTCCCGAATAAGGAAATGGGGATCGATATTGAAGATGGTTTTAAACCCAAATATAAAAACATTCCCGGAAAACAAAAAATTATAAAGACTTTGAAACAGGCGGCCGGAGATGCGGCTGATATTTATCTGGCACCGGATCCGGATCGCGAAGGCGAAGCCATCGCATGGCATACCTCCGAGGTGCTCAAGAAAGAAGGCCGCAAATTTTACCGGGTCCTTTTCCATGAACTTACCAAGGATGCCATTCACAGAGCCATGGCTTCCCCGGAGAGCCTCGATCGCCCGAAATATGAAGCCCAACAGGCGCGCAGGATCCTCGATCGGCTGGTGGGCTATCAGATATCACCCCTGTTGTGGCGCAAGGTAAAAGGCGGTTTGAGTGCCGGCCGCGTCCAATCAGTAGCCCTGCGCATCATCTGTGAACGGGAACGCGCGATTCACGCTTTTGAACCCCGGGAATACTGGTCCATCACCGCCCACCTTGAAGGCGAATCCCCTCCCCCGTTCACTGCAAAGCTGGCTAAAAAAAATAATGACAAAATCGAAATCCCGAATGAAGACAAAGCCAAATCGATTTTGGCAGACCTTGAAGGCCAAAATTTCGTCGTCAAAAAAATAGTCAAGAAAACAACACGCAAAAATCCGCTACCACCCTTTACGACCAGCAAACTTCAACAGGACGCAATTCGGAAGCTCAGGTTTTCAGCGAAAAAAACCATGCTGATTGCCCAGCAGCTCTACGAGGGCATTGAACTCGGCCCGGGTGAACCCGTCGGGCTGATCACTTACATGCGCACGGATTCGACTCGCATCGCCAAAGAAGCCGCCAATGAGGCCCTTGTAATGATTCGCGAAAAATTCGGTGATGCATATGCCCTCAAAAAGCCCCGGTTTTTTAAGAACCGCAAGAAAGCGCAAGATGCGCATGAGGCCATACGCCCCACATCAGTTGCTTACATCCCCGATGAGGTCGCCCCGCATTTATCGGAGGATCAACTGGCTTTATACCGTCTCATCTGGCAGCGGTTTGTCGCCTCCCAGATGTCACAGGCCCTGATTAATCAGGTTTCGGTTACAATTGCGGCCGGCGCCTACCAGTTTGCGGCCAGCGGATCAACAGATAAATTCCCGGGCTTTATGGCGCTTTACATGTCGGTTGCAGATGAAATTGCAAATAAAGACCAGAAAAAAGCGCCGGCACTTCCGGAGCTATGGGAAGGTCTGATTTTAAAGCTTCTGCAACTGGAACCCAAGCAACATTTCACGATGCCGCCGCCCAGATTTTCAGAGGCCTCGCTGGTGAAAGAACTTGAGGAAAATGGAATCGGCCGCCCCAGTACCTATGCCAGCATCCTGTCAACCATTCGCGAGAAAGATTATGCCAATCTGCAAAACAGATATTTTAGGCCCACCGAACTGGGATTTATCGTAAACGATTTGCTCGTAGAGAATTTTCCGGATGTCTTTGATGTAGAATTTACCGCTCGGATGGAAGAAAATCTAGACCGCATTGAATCCTCGGAAGCCGAATCAACCGAAATATTAACCCAATTTTACAACCCGTTTAAAAAAGAACTCGACGCTGCCGCCGAGGGTATGCTCAGTGTCAAAGGTGTCGGGATGCCCACCGGTCTCGACTGCCCCGAATGCGGCAAACCGCTGCACATAAAGGTTGGAAAAAACGGGCATTTTCTGGCATGCAGCGGCTATCCGGATTGCGGCTACTCCAGAGACTACACCCGTGATGAGAAAGGCAAGGTTCAGGCAATTGAAACCTCGATTGACGAAATTGTTGATAAATCTTGCGACAAATGCGGCAGCCCAATGGTAATCAAGCGCGGCCGTTATGGAGAATTCCTGGCGTGCAGTGCCTATCCGGATTGTAAAAACACCCAATCTTTAAACTCAAATGGCGCCAACAGCAAAATCGGTGTGACCTGTCCCCAAGATGGTTGTAAAGGAGAAATCGTTGAGCGGAAATCAAAGCGTGGCAAAATTTTTTATGGTTGCAATCAATTTCCAAAATGCGAGTTTGCCACCTGGGATAAACCCATAGCCCAGGAATGCCCGGAATGCGGCGCCAAGATACTGGTTGAAAAAACGACCAAAAAGGAGGGAACCTTTTTAACCTGCCTTAAGCAGGATTGCGACTACCGCAAAATCCTCTAGCGCGATTCTTTTAAAAAAGCTTGACAATGTATTTTCAGCCTGCTACTCAGTAGGATAATTTCAAATTTGATGGATCACTATGAATACCGTTAGCGCCATTAGAAACCTTATTAGCCTTATTCTCGTACTCGTCAGCGGAATAATTATTGTCCGCGGCGAGCAAAGGGGTTGATAATGGCCTAACCGAATCATTCAAATTCAAAATAAAAACCGTTATCAGCCCCGAGGCTGGTAACGGTTTTTTTTATGCGCTTTTGAGATAGGTTCTAGTGTTGTGTCCCACAAGTAATTTGCAAAACATCGTCCTGTTTTTAGGTTACAGGTTTCGGATGATCAGAATTTAAAGGTGTCAGTGTTCAGGTGTCAGGTGTCAGGGCGATGGAGACGCATCGAATTCTCCCCCTGTCATCTGTTTGCTGACACCTGAACACTGACACCTGAAACCGCATAGATTATGTTGTTTAAAGAACTTAACTGAACACAAATATACCAAACGACTTTGGTAACATTTTTGTGGGACACAACACTAGAATTATTAATCCGTAACCGATCGTAAATTGTAAAGAGGTGAACGAAATGAAACTTACCGGTGCTCAAATTATGATGGAAGTATTAAAAGAAGAAGGTGTCGACACAATTTTCGGATTCCCAGGCGGGGCGGTCATTGATATTTATGATGAACTGGCCAAGACGGATATAAAACATATATTGGTCAGACATGAGCAGGGAGCCGTACATGCGGCCGATGGGTATGCACGCGCAGGGGCAAAAACCGGGGTTTGCCTGGTTACTTCCGGCCCGGGAGCAACCAATACGGTTTCCGGAATCGCCTCAGCCTATATGGACTCGATACCGATGGTCATTTTTACGGGCCAGGTGCCGACCCAGTTAATCGGCAACGACGCTTTTCAGGAAGTCGACATCGTCGGCATTACACGCCCCTGCACCAAACACAATTACCTGGTTCAATCCACCGAAGAGTTTCCCAAAATTATCAAAGAAGCATTTTATCTGGCGAAATCCGGCCGACCGGGCCCCGTACTCGTCGATATTCCTAAGGATGTCACCAAAGTGGCCATCGATTATGAACCGATCAAAGAGATCCGGCTAAAATCTTACAATCCAACTTATAATCCCAACATGAAGCAATTGCGCAAGGTCGTCGAACTGATCGAGCAGGCCGACAGACCGGTTATTTTTGCCGGCGGTGGCGTTATTCTTTCCCAGGCAGCTGCTGAGCTGACGGAGTTTGCCCATAAAACCCAGATACCGGTTACGACCTCCCTTATGGGCCTGGGCGCCTTTCCAGGAACAGATCCGCTATGGCTCGGGATGCTCGGAATGCACGGTACCTATCGGGCCAATATGAGCACCGGCGCATGTGATCTGCTTGTATCTATCGGTGTTCGTTTTGACGACCGCGTGACGGGAAAAACAGATGCGTTTGCCTCCCAGGCAAAAATCGTTCACATCGACATCGATCCAACTTCTATTCGCAAAAACATTCCCGTGACAATTCCCATTGTCGGAGATTGCAAAATCAGTTTGAAGCACTTGAACGAATTCATCGACCAGGCCGACCTGAAAGACGTTGGAACAAAACGTCAAAAATGGTTTACGCAAATTGAGGACTGGAAGAACACAAATCCGCTGGCATATGAACAGACTGACACCATCAAACCCCAGTATGTCGTTGAGAAGCTCTATGAGCTAACCAAAGGTGAGGCCATTATCACCACCGAGGTCGGGCAAAACCAGATGTGGGCGGCTCAATATTATCACTTCGACCGGCCCAACCATTTTATTACATCCGGTGGCCTTGGCTGTATGGGCTTTGGTTTGCCTGCTGCCATAGGCGCTCAGATGGCCTGCCCTGACAAGCTTGTTGTTGATATTGCCGGAGACGGCAGCATTCAGATGAACATTCAGGAAATGGCCACTGCCATCCAGAGCGGGTTGCCGGTGAAGGTGGTCATTTTGAATAACGCCTATCTGGGGATGGTCCGTCAATGGCAGGAGTTCTTTTACGACAAACGCTACGCCTGCACGGGCATGGATTGTGCGCCTGATTTTGTAAAGCTCGCCGAGGCATTCGGAGCGGTCGGTTTAAGAGCATCAACACCGCAAGAGGTAGAAGCTGTGCTAAAAGAGGGACTCGCCATTCCTGAACCCGTTATCATGGACTTTAAGGTCGATCGGGAAGAAAGTGTTTATCCCATGGTGCCCGCCGGTGCGCCCATTACGGAAATGCTGCTCGTGTGAATACTCTGGTTACCGGTTACGGGTTGCGCGTTGCGAGTTAAAAAAAATCTGACCGGATTGATTGCAGCCGCGTTAATTTGAAACCCGCAACTCGCAACGCGTAACGCGTAATAAGGAATTTAATTATGGAAGAACAAAAGCATACCATGACGATGCTGGTTGATAACCAACCGGGCGTTCTCTCGAGAGTGTCCGGACTATTCAGCGGCAAAGGTTTCAACATTGAAAGCTTATGCACGGCGCCGACGATGGACCCCCGGGTTTCCCGAATCACGATCGTCACCAAGGCCAATCCGCCTTTAATCGAACAAATCGAAAAGCAGCTCCGCAAGCTGATTAACGTTATAAAATTGCGCGACATGACAGGACCGAAGGCTGTTAAAAGGGAGATGGCACTCATCTGCGTGCAGGCCAAACCTGAACTTCGTGCAGAAATACTGCGAATTGTCGATATCTTTCGTTGTAAAGTAATTGATGTCGGCCTGGAGCATTATATCATCGAGGTAACCGGAGATGAAGGGAAATTAACGGCGCTGATAAATCTTCTGCGCCCCATGGGAATAAAGAAGATTGCTCGAAGCGGGACGCTGGCGCTGTACCGCGAGCCCAAATAGTTTTCAATTCCTAAATGGCTATTTTTTCACTGGGCCGCGTTCTCCGCGGATTTTAGACCTCAACGTACCAAAAGTACGCCTCGGCCTAAAATCCTTGTGCGGCCTTACCCAGCAAAAAAATATCTCATTTATGAATTGAAAACACATTTTTAGAAAAAATATGAATTTACGAAAATTAGAGGGAATCATTTAGAAAAGGAGAAATCGGATGGCACAGTTCAATTTTGGGGGCGTAATGGAAGAAGTGATAACGGACGAAGAATTTCCGCTGCAAAAAGCCCGGGAAGTTCTGAAAGATGACATCGTTGCGGTGTTGGGTTACGGCGTTCAAGGACCGGGCCAGGCCTTAAACATGAGAGATAACGGAATCAATGTTATCGTGGGTCAACGCGAAAACAGCGCGTCCTGGGACCGGGCGGTTGCCGACGGTTTTGTGCCGGGCAAAACGCTTTTGCCATTGGTTGAAGCCGCGCAGAAGGCGACCGTGATTCAGTACTTGCTCTCAGATGCGGGCCAGATGGCCGTCTGGCCGCAGATAAAAGAATGTCTGGCGGACGGAAATACGCTGTACTTCTCACATGGGTTTTCGATAGTGTATCACGATCAGACGGCTATCATTCCGCCCAAAAATGTCGATGTGGTTCTGGTCGCCCCCAAGGGATCGGGGCGCACTGTGCGAAGCAATTTTCTGGATGGAAGCGGCATCAATTCAAGTTTCGCCATCCATCAGGATTACACCGGTAAGGCCCGCGAAAAAACACTCGCACTGGGGATTGCCATCGGTTCCGGCTATCTTTTCCCCACCACTTTTGCCAATGAAGTTCACAGTGATTTGACCGGCGAACGCGGTGTTTTAATGGGATGTCTGGCAGGTGTCATGGAAGCACAGTATAATATTTTGCGGAAACACGGACACAGTCCGAGTGAAGCATTTAACGAGACCGTAGAAGAACTGACCCAGAGCCTTATCCGGCTGGTGGCTGAAAACGGTATGGATTGGATGTTTGCCAGCTGCTCAACGACAGCGCAACGCGGGGCCCTGGACTGGGCACCCAGATTTCGGGATGCCGTAAAGCCGGTGTTTGATGAGCTATACGAAAAAGTGATTTCCGGAGCGGAAACCAAACGGGTACTGGAGGCCAACAGCGCTCCGGATTATCGTCAAAAGCTTGATAAAGAACTGAAGGTTATAAAGGAATCTGAAATGTGGCAAACCGGCGCCGTGGTGCGCTCACTCAGGCCGGAAAACAGGAGAAAATAAACAAATGAGCGCCTCACTTTCAGCGAGACTTGAAGAGCGGCTCTCACGAGCTTTGAGGAGCGGCCTTTTAGGCCTCGAGGATTTCAAAAAGCCTTGCCTAAAGCGAAGCGCTCCTAAAAAGAAGTGCTCTTAAAGCGAAGCGCTCAATCATGGTTTGGAGAACCCATATGGACCCCATCTTTCTATATGACACAACCCTAAGAGACGGAACCCAGGGTGAAAACGTCACCTTTTCCGCGGAAGAAAAATTAAATATCGCGATGCGCCTGGATGATATCGGCGTTCATTATATTGAAGGTGGTTGGCCTGGTTCGAATCCAAGAGATATGGCATTTTTTGAACTCGCCAAAAGAGTGGAATTTAAGCAAGCCCGTTTAACTGCTTTTGGCTCAACTCGCAAACCCGGTATCCGCCCGGAGGAGGATGATAATCTCCAGGCCCTTCTTGAAGCGCAAACACCCACCGTGACGATTTTCGGAAAAAGCTGGGATCTTCACGTTGAGGAAGTGATGAATAATACGCTTGAGGAAAATCTTAACATGATCAGCGACAGTGTGGCCTATTTAAAGCAACGCGGCTGCGAGGTTATCTATGATGCCGAGCATTTTTTCGATGGCTACAAAAACAACCAAGACTATGCCATGGAAACACTTGCTGCGGCCATAAGTGCGGGGGCTGATTTTATTGTCTTGTGCGATACCAACGGGGGGACCCTCCCATTGGAATTAGATTCGATCATCAAGGAAGTTAAAGCGGAAATGATGGACAAACGCGGCAACCCATCTCAAAACGAGGCTATCAAACTCGGAATTCACAGCCATAATGACTGCGGCCTAGCGGTGGCCAATTCAATAACCGCCGTCCAAACAGGTGCGGTCATGGTCCATGGAACCATGAATGGATATGGTGAAAGATGCGGTAATGCCGATTTGACCTCAATCATTCCGATCCTTTGTTTGAAAATGGGTCATGAGTGCATTTCGGAAAACAATCTTAAAAAACTTAGAAATCTGTCGCGCTATGTCAGTGAAACGGCCAATCTGGTTCCCTTAAATTCAAGACCCTTTGTCGGGAAAAGTGCCTTTGCTCATAAAGGCGGCATCCACGTCAGCGCCATTATGAAAACACCGCGGGCCTATGAACATATGGACCCCGGGCAGGTCGGAAACAAACGCCGCGTTCTGGTCTCCGATCTTTCCGGAAAGAGCAATGTCGAATACAAGGCAAAAGAACTGGGGATTGAGCTCGGAAAAAATGGCTTTGACAGCCGCAAAATTGCTTCCGAGGTCAAACAGCTGGAACAGGAAGGGTATCAGTTTGATACGGCCGACGGCACGTTTAAAATCCTTTTAGAAAAGTTTACCGATCAATTCAGGCCTCATTTTGAACTCGAATCCTTCAGGGTAACCGTAGAAAAAGACAAAGACCAGCCCTGCAGCGCCCAGGCAACCATTAAAATATGTGTCGGGGATCGCAAGGAGATTACGGCCGGGGAAGGCTATGGTCCTGTAAGTGCCCTGGACAACGCCCTCAGAAAAGCCCTGGATAAATTCTATCCGGATCTCGATACCATGCGCCTCGTCGATTTCAAAGTGCGTGTCATTGATGGAACCCGCGGAACGGCAGCTAAGGTCAGGGTGTTAATAGAATCACGCGATCAACACCAGATCTGGAGTACCATGGGGGTCTCAGAGGATATCATCGAAGCCAGCTGGCAGGCGCTGGCAGACAGCTTCCAATTTAAACTTGAAAATGAGGAAAAATTACGAATCGCCAATTCAGCCTGACTAGAATTGGCATGACTTCAAATCTAACAAAAAGGCCATCACGGCCCAAGGAGACGTCATTTGAAAAGGACAGAAGGAAACAATGCCGCAGGCCCACCGCTGATCCGGTGCCTGCGGCGTATGCTCCCGGTATTTAAGGTCAGAGCGTTAATTGGCTAAATAGTTGATTCGGTAAAGACAACTGAATTACCAAACTACAAGGGAGTATAAATAAAATGAGCGATCATGTACTTATGTTTGACACCACCTTAAGGGATGGCGAACAAAGCCCGGGTGCCAGTATGAATACAGCCGAAAAATTGCGGCTGGCCACCCAATTGGAAAAACTGGGTGTCGATATACTGGAAGCTGGTTTTCCGGCTGCATCTGAAGGCGACTTGGAAGCCGTATCGGGGATTGCCGCTAAATTGCAAAGAACCGAGGTTGCGGCCTTAGCCCGCACCTCCAAAGACGATATCGATCGTGCCTGGAAGGCCATTCGCAAGGCCGCCAAACCCCGAATCCACACCTTTATTGCCACCTCTGACATCCATCTGGAATACAAACTAAAAATGAGCCGGGAGGAAGTGGTAAGCGCTGCAGTGGAGGCCGTGAAATATTCCAAGTCGCTGACCGATAACGTCGAATTCTCCGCAGAAGACGGCTCGCGCAGCGACCGGGATTTTCTTTGTAAAGTTTTTGAAGCTGTCATTGAAGCCGGAGCCACCACGGTTAACCTGCCGGATACGGTCGGCTATGCCATCCCGGAAGAATTTTCCGATCTTGTCAGCTACATTAAGGCCCACACCCCGAATATCGACAAAGCCGTCTTAAGCGTGCACTGCCACAACGATTTGGGGCTGGCAACCGCCAATACGCTTTCAGCGATTAATGCCGGTGCCCGGCAGGCTGAAGTGACCATCAACGGTATCGGGGAGCGCGCCGGCAACACCTCTCTTGAAGAAGTCGTGATGGCCCTGGTCACACGCAACAATTCTTTGGGGCTGACGACTTCGATCAATACCGAATTTATCCATCCGACCAGCCGTCTGGTCAGCATGATTACCGGTATTATCGTACAGCCGAATAAAGCCGTAGTCGGCGCCAACGCATTTGCCCATGAGGCCGGCATCCATCAGGACGGTGTGCTCAAAAATCCCATGACCTATGAGATCATGAAGCCGGAAACCATCGGACTCAGCACCAACAAGCTCGTACTCGGCAAGCACTCCGGAAGACACGCCTTGCGCTCCCGTCTGAAAGAGATGGGTTACGATTTATCGGATGAGGAAATTAACCTGGTCTTCACCCGCTTTAAGGAACTGGCGGACAAAAAAAAGCATGTTGTTGATGAAGACCTGGAAGTGATCGTCACCGAAGGCATCCTGCGCACCTCCGATATTTTTAATCTCGAATATCTGCACGTGACCGCGGGCACGACCGTTCTACCCATGGCCAGTGTCAAGCTGGATATCAACGGAAGGCCGGCACGGGGCGCCGGTTACGGCAATGGGCCGATCGATGCGGCTTTTAACGCCATCGCCGAACTGACCGGAACAACATCGGAACTGTTGCGGTTTTCAGTCAGTGCATTGACCGGCGGCACGGATGCCCAGGGGGAAGTCACCGTTCGGCTGAGAGAAAACGGGTTGCTGGCACTCGGTAAAGGCGCCGATTCCGACATCATCACCGCCAGTGCCAAAGCATACGTGAATGGGTTGAACCGGCTGGAATATCTGAAAATGCATCCGATCAAAGAGGCGGTGGTGTTGTAAATCGGAAGCGTTACGGGTTGCGCGTTTCGAATTGCGGGTTAATTACTAAAAAAAGCATTATTTCGTACTAACGCGCAACACGTAACCCGTAACACGCAACGATTTGACCATCCATCACTCCAATAGCTCCTGTTTGTTTGTCTCGAGCGTCCCGATGATATCTGCTAAGCGGCCAATCTTATTTTGTTCCAGATACTTCTCAATGCCGTCGAGGATATCTATGGTCGCATGGGCGTTGGCGAAATTGGCCGTGCCCACTTGAACCGCAGTTGCACCGGCGATAAAAAACTCCAGCGCATCGGCGGCGGTCATGATACCCCCGATACCGATAACCGGTATTTTGGCCACCTGCGCCACCTGCCACACCATTCGCAAAGCCACCGGCTTGATGGCGGGACCCGAGAGCCCGCCGGTGATATTGGCGATCTTCGGACGCCGGGTTTCAATATCGATGGCCATCGCCGTAAGGGTGTTGATCAGAGAAAGCGCATCGGCTCCGGCATCCTCGGCCGATCGCGCAATGCGGGTGATATCGGTCACGTTGGGTGACAGCTTAACGATAACCTGTTTGCCTGTTTTTTCCCGCACGGCCTGAACGACCTTAAAGGCGGAATCCGGGTCAGCGCCGAAGGCCATCCCCCCGGCCTTTACATTGGGGCATGAAATATTCACCTCCACACCCGCAATCGCTTCGAGTTCGTCTACCCTGGCTGCCAGCCCGGCATATTCCTCGATCGACGTGCCATAAATATTCGCAAAAATCGGCGGTAAAAGGGTTTGCAAAAACGGAAGCTTTTCTTTCACAAAGACATCAATACCCACATTTTCGAGACCGATGGCATTTAGCATGCCACAAGCGGTTTCGACAATGCGCGGCGGCGGATTCCCTTTGGTCGGCTCCAGCGACAGTCCTTTTACGATAATGCCCCCGAGGCGGTTAAGATCAACAAGTCCTTCAAATTCACGTGCGTATCCAAAAGTACCCGATGCGGTCATGACCGGGTTTTGAAGTTCGATGGCGCCAAGCGTTACTTTTAGATCCGGTTTTTTGCTCATCAATATCTCAGTTCTCTTCGCTCATCGCCGGAGGCGAAGCAAGATGGAATGATAGATTACTTTAGCGCTGTATCGCGTCCCCGAGTTGCATCGCATTGCAAAATATCATGATTCATGCCAAAAACCAATAGATATGAAAAGCAAATCAACCCGAGATCTGAATAAAATTGCATTAATATCCACCCCGTGGCCGCTTTATAGCCGACCCTCTATACAGCTGGGAACGTTGAAGGCGTTTTTGCAAACCCGCTATAAAGATCTTCAAATCGAGGTTTTTCATTTCTATCTAGCTTTGGCACATGCCATCGGTTACAGACTTTATCATGAAATTTCAGAGCGGACCTGGCTGGCGGAAAGCGTCTATGCCGCCTTGCTGTATCCGGGGCAGTCCAAAAGGGCGGCTGCTCTTTTTCGCAAAGAATCTGCCGGGAATGAAGTCTTGCGGACGGTAAAATTCAGCACCTTAACCACCCGGGTAAAACAGGCCACCGAAGCATTTTTAAAGCAGCAAGATTGGGGAACGTTCGGGTTGCTCGGGTTTAGCATATCCTTTTGCCAGCTGACTTCGGCACTATTTGTGATCAAGTGCATCAAACAGAAATTTCCCAATTTAATGATTGTCGTTGGCGGGGCTTCAACTCCAGGCCAGGCGGCACATGGCTTTTTGAAGCAATTCCCGGAGATCGATGCGGTTGTCAGCGGTGAAGGTGAAATGCCCTTAAATCAGATAATCGACCATCTTCGCACAGCCCTGCAGAATTTTGATTTAAGCAAAATCAGGGGTGTGGTTACCCGGCAATCGGATGCAGAAAACACCGGCCAAGCCGCCTCATCACAAATGGAGACATTAAGCCGGATGCCGGCCCCGGATTACGATGATTATTTTGATTTGCTGAAAACATTTAATGCCCCGAAAACTTTCTTCCCTACCCTGCCGGTTGAAATTTCCCGTGGATGCTGGTGGAAGCGGACTGTCGGGCCCGGCAAGCCCGGCGGGTGTGCTTTTTGTAACCTGAACCTTCAGTGGGAAGGCTACCGTGATAAGCACCCATCTCAGGTCGTTACGGAAATCGATGCGCTCACCAGACGATACCAAACGCTCTCGGTGGCCATCACCGATAATGTTCTTCCCCGCAAGGACGCTGATGAAATATTCAGGCAAATCGGACAACTGGGCAAAGATCTACGTCTTTTCGGAGAAGTTCGGGCAACCACGCCATGGATGGAATTAAAGGAAATGCGCGCCAGCGGGATGCAACAGGTACAGATTGGAATAGAGGCGCTTAGCAGCCGTCTCCTAAAAAAACTACATAAAGGCACCCGCGCGATTCAAAATTTGGAAATCATGACGGCTAAAAAATTGATGTTTGCCGAAGAAAATAGATATTTAAGCCTTGCTGCACCAACCCGCTCAACTCAGTTTCGGTAATTGAGGATCAGACTGTTTTTCGATCCGCCTTTCTCGACAGGCCCGCCCGGGATTCCGCCGCTCCGAACCACAACAAATATCTTCCAGGCAATGTAATTCCGATTGTAAACTGTATGAATATCAGCTGAAAAAATTCAAATTAGGCCGGGACACGGTTTCGACGGGGGTTTCAAAAAATCTGAAAAGGACGGTTTCAACCGCCTGCATATCATGGGCGTTTTGAATCCGGGTATAAAAGGTATGCCCAAATTTGAAGTTGGCCGAAAAATAGAAAGCAAATTTTTTAAAGCGCCTTAAGGCCTTCGTCGGATCAAAATGCTTGAGCAGCAGTTTTACCAAACTGCTGGCTGTCTCAAAATAAATTCCCTTATCCACCTCTAATCCTTCGGTCCACTCGGCAAACAGCCAGGGCTTTGCGATCGCCATCCGTCCGACAGCGACACCATCGCATCCTGTGGTTTGCAGCATGTTCCGACAGTCCTTCTGGTCAAAGACATTGCCATTGCCAAAAACCGGTATGCAAACTGCCTGCTTGACCATTCCGATATACTCCCACTTGGGCGGTCGCGATCGCCGATCTGGAGCGACCCGCGGGTGGAAGGTCAATGCATCCGCACCGGCATCTTCGAATCGTTTGGCCAGGTCAACGGCGTACTGAGGGTCGTCTCTCCATCCGGTGCGGAATTTGACAAAAAGGGGAATCGAAACGCTTTTTCGAACGGCAGCCACAATCATGGCAGCCAGATCAGGTGCATTTAAAATGGCAGCACCGCAGTTTTGGCGACAGATTGAAAGGTCTGAACATCCAAAGTTAAGGTCGATGCCGAAAAAGCCCTCTTGCTCAATCCGCCGGGCGGCGGCGGCCATAATGACAGGATCGGAACCAAAAATCTGACACACCAGCGCGCCTCGCTCCAGATCCCGCCAGCGAAAATACGGCGATATCCATCTGTTTTCATTTGGGATTCTTTTTGCACTGCACATTTCAGTAAACAGCAGACCATAGCCGCCAAATTTTTCAACCAGCTCGCGAAACGCGACATTCCCCACAAACGCCATGGGGGCAAGGACCAGTCTTTTCGTTATAGATTGGCTTCCAATGCCAAGCGATCTATTTAGGGTATTGGCAAGCTCGGTCGTCATGGTGATAATCCATTTTGTGAATTAATTACGGAACGCAATCGCATAAACAAACACCGCGGATATGAATTCAACCTAACAAATTTGACTGAGGTTTAAAAGCTTTCAAGCTTTAATTACGCGCTCATAACGATGATTGGCTAAATATATTTTTACTCAAATAGGGTTGATTATTGCGGTAATCCATGTACATTTAGTAGGTGCCGATCCACGGAAAAATGACCGAATGCCCCAATTTTTGAAAAAGATCAGGGCCAAAAAACCGGGTTCAGCGCAGTAAACGCGGGTGGAAATCGCGGGCGCCGCATTTTGATTGGGAGAGTCGACTCTTCATGTTAAAAACACTTTAGGCAGTTCCTGTACTGCATCTGCTACTTCTTCGAAAAGGCAACAAATGACACTGAAGCGTATTGCGGTAGTTGGATCAACCACCGTGGATAAAATTGTGGGCCAAAATTTAAGTTTTCTTAAAATGGGCGGGGTTACGACGTATTCCGGAATTACCTATGCAAGACACGGTGTTGATACGGTCGCTGTTTCCAATATTTCCGCGCAGGACCCGGAAATTATCACTCGCTTGCAAAAAGAAAAAATCGCAGTTTTTAATGGAAGCACTGAACACACAACTCATTTTGTAAATCACATTAACAGTGAGGGACGAAAGCAAAAACTGCCTCGTACGGCACAACCCATAGGCTATACTCAAATCGCGAATATCTTAGAATCGGTAAGCGTTGTTCATCTGGGTCCCCTGCATCCAGCGGATATTGATATAAAGGCAATCCATTTACTCAATGATCCTGAACGATATGTCATCCTGGATGTTCAAGGCTATGTCAGATCCGTGAGAAACCAGATCGTCTATCCGATTGTTTCGAAAAAACTATCGGATGCGCTAATGGCTGCTCATATTATCAAAGCAAACCAGGTTGAATACGATGCCATCCTTGATTTTTACAAGGTAGATTTGATCGAATTGATGACCCGATTTAAAATAGAAGAATTTATCGTTACCTTAAGGGAGAAAGGCGGTTTCGTGCAAAAGCAGACCGGTGAAAGAATTGATTATGCCGCCGATATGATCCCTTCGCTCGAAGATCCCACCGGCGCCGGCGATGTTTTCTTGGCCGCATATATTATTGGAAAATATGTTCAGCAGAGAAGTATTACCGAAGCTTGTATGTATGCAGCCGGCATGGTTGCTCAACAAATTACCGGAAATTATATAAGAAAAAACACCCTCCTGCTGGCCCACAAGGAAAATTCAGATTGAATGAATTTTCAACAGGAGTCTTTATTCAAAGCAAGGATTATGTTAAACATCAGATGATAAATTCGAAATTGAAAAGGCTCTTTCATGGCTAACACCACACGTCGCCTAATTCCGGTCGGTTTGCAAAATGGCTTCTTAAAATTGCTGACGCCGTTGATTAAAATGCTGACGAAATGGGGCTTAAGCCCAAACAGCTTTACACTGGCCGGTCTGATTATCACATCCTTGGCAGCGATTGCATTTATCATGGGCTATTTGCGCCTGGGCGGTTTTTTAGTATTGCTGGGCGGTTTATGCGATACAATTGACGGCAGTTTAGCCCGGCAGGCCAATAAAGCCACCCATTTCGGGGCCCTGTTTGACTCGGCTGTGGATCGCTATTCCGAATTTGTCATGTTTTTTGGTATTGTTGTGTATTTCATCATGTTAAAAGATTACCCGATTTCAGTGGTTGCTTTTTTTGCGCTATGCGGGTCGATTATGGTCAGTTATTCCCGGGCAAGGGCTGAGAGCCTTGGATTTGATTCGATGGTCGGCATCATGCAACGTCCGGAGCGCATTGTCTTTTTAGGGCTGGGTGCTTTAATACATCCGGTGGCGTTAAAAATTGCCATCTGGCTGGTGGCTATTTTTGCAAATTTTACGGCCTTACAACGAATCCGTCATGCCCATAAACAAAGTGAAACTGAATTCGAACGCAAACCGATAACCGAATCTTAGAATTTACCCCAAAACCCCATCTTTGGCCCGAGTTCTTTAAACAAAATAATGGTTTCAGGTGTTCCCGCCGCGGCGGGATTCAGGTGTCAGGATTCAAAGATTAAGGAATTCAGGAATTGAGGGATTTAAGAATTAGAATGATAGAATGCCTTCAATTCCTTTATTCCTGAATTTATCTGACACCTGACACCTGAAACCTGCTATCGAAAATTACCCATGGAAATCTACATTGGGTATCCACACAAACAATCACTGTTATAGAACTTAATCCAACATCCAATCAGGAGGGCTCCGTTATGAAATTTGCCATACTGGGAACCGGCGTGATGGGCTGCGGATGGATTACCCAGTGCGCCATGAGCGGGCACAATGTCCACTGTTTTGATTCCAATGCCGCATCGGTGGCTGCCGTGACCGCAAATTGCGAAACACTGGCTGAAAAAGCGGCTCACAAATTTAAAATCGATGACCCGGACTTCGGGATTAAAACAGCGCAAAAGATAAAAACCTATGAAAAAAAAGAAGATTTCATTGATGCAGCCAAAAGCTGCGATATTTTCTTTGAGGTCATCTTTGAGGATCTGGATCTCAAATGCGCGGTTCTGGCCGAAATCTTACCCCAGCTACCCCCAGATGTCTATTTCTGGTCCAATACCAGCAGTCTGGATATCGATATTTTGGCGAATGCCGGCGGCCGGCCCGCACGATCAATTGTGGCTCATGGCATGAATCCGGTGCCATTAATGCCCGGCGTTGAAATCGTGCCGGCCGCCCGAACATCGTCAGAAACGCTGGAATTTACCCGCAACGCACTGCTGGATATGAAAAAAGCACCGTTCCTGGCGCCTAACATTCCCGGCTTCTGGGTTAACCGGCTTCTTTTTCCGCAAATGCTGGATGCCATCCGCCTGCTTGAATTAGGAGAAATACAGGTTGAGGACGGGGATCTGGGCTTGACGACCTGTCTGGGCCATCCCCAGGGTGCCTTCAAATTATACGATTTTGCCAGCACACCCACCATTTTGAGAGTCGCCCTTGAAATGTACAAGGCCTCCAACGATCCACGCTTCTATCCGCCCCTGATGCTGATGCGAATGGTAAAAAACGGCGATCACGGCGCCGGCAGCGGCAAAGGTTTCTATGATTGGAGCGATCCGCGCAATCCCAGACCACGCAAGTTGTCCGAATATATGATCGGAAATGCGGCAGATATGACTGAAAGGGTCAAATAGAAACGCTTTTTGTATTGAAGCATGTTTTGATTTCGTGTATTTTGTCACCAAAGGAGACATCGACATGATCAAAATTCATATCAAAAGGAAGGTACCACCCGAAAAACGCGATGATTTGCTGGTATTAATTAATCGATTGCGGGCACTGACCATGAGCCAGCCGGGATATATCGCCGGTGAAACTTTAAAGCGCTTGGATAAGCCCGGAGAAAGCCTGATTGTCTCCAAATGGCAATCAGCGGATTACTGGCAGCAATGGCTGGAAAGCCAGGAGCGCTTGACCATTCAGACCCAAATTGATGCGTTGCTGGGGGAAGAGACAAAATACGAAATCTATGAATATGATTAAAGCTAACGGCTTTAATCATGGCCTAAACCACCCGTATATAAGGCCGCTCGGCAGGAACGATTTCACCCACCCTGACAGCGGTCTCGACCCCCTCGTTTTTTAACCGGGCGACCAGATCATCTGCCTGTGAATCGGGAACGGCGATTAACAGTCCCCCGGAGGTCTGGGGATCGAAGAGCAGGGCTTGTTCTTCAACGGATTTATCTGTACGCATCTCCCAGAATCCGGCGGCCAATTTTCGATTGGCCTTATTGCTGCCGGTCGTTTCACCCTTTTGGTACATCATCAGGGCGTTCGCATAAAACGGGAGATTGTCGTAGAAAAGGTCTACCTGAACATGACTTCCCCGGGCCATCTCGAGCGCATGGCCCAATATGCCAAATCCGGTCACATCGGTGCTGGCGTGAACGTCAAATTTTAACGACACTTCCATTGCCTTGCGGTTAAGGCCGGCGATTTGCGGCAAGATTGCTTCCAATTCCGGGTAGGCCAGTTTGCCAGAGCGGTTGGCGTTAAAAAGCACCCCCGTTCCCAGAGGCTTGGTGAGAATCAGGGCGTCACCCGCCTGAGCGCCGCTGTTGGTCAAAATACGATCCGGGTGCACGCTGCCGGTAACCGCCAGGCCGTACTTGGGCTCATTGTCATCAACCGAATGCCCGCCGGCCATCGATGCATCCGCCTCCCGCACCTTGTCACTGCCGCCCCGTAAGATTTCCCTTAAAAATCCCATGTCCAATTTTTTCGACGGAAACATCACCAGATTTAAGGCCGTCAGTGGATTGCCGCCCATGGCATACACATCCGAAAGAGAGTTGGCGGCCGCTATCTGGCCGAACCAGTAAGGATCATTCACCGGTGGTGTGATATAGTCAACCGTACTGATCAGGGCGATTTCGGGCGCAACTCGATACACGGCAGCATCATCATTGGTATCATAGCCTACCAGCAAGTCGGGATCGTTGGGGGTCTCCAGTCCCTTAAGCACTTCCGACAGCTCCGTCGGACCGATTTTGGCCGCTCACCCGCAGGTACGCGACAATCCCATCAAGGTTTTTTTCTTTCTGAAAAACATAATTTTCCCCTAAAATTTTAACTCATTCAGAACAATTTATGCCCAAATTATATCCCGCAACCAAATGTAAAATGGTCACGGGCATAATTCAAATATAAAATATCGATAATCTATTTATCTTGAATAGAAAATATCTCTGTTCCTTCGTCTGCAGATCCATTTTATGGCTTAATCTTTTTTAACGTGCGCTTAGCCATCTAATTTAGCTTCGACCCACTCCAAACCCAGTTCCAAAAGTTTACCCCGATGGGGCCGACCCGTTTCCGGATCGCAACCGATCATGTCGTAGTACTGACGGATCGCTTCGTTAAAATCTTCTTCTTTGAAGATGCGTTCACCCGCATTGGCGCCGTCGGGTTTCGGTTCGAATAAACGGGGTGGCAAGCGATCATGGTTTGCGCCAATCCCTTCACGGCTATTAAAAGCGCGTGCAATCATGGTGCCGCGCTCGCCGGCCCGCATCAATTCAAACAGGCTGGCCTCCCAACCGGTAATGGCGGTGAGGCACTTGACCATCGTATTGATGGGCATCACACTCCGGGGGGCATAGCCAAACACGCATAGCCCAAGCGCATCCAACGTGCGCCAGAAGTTTTCCAGTATCTTATAGTTGCGCACCTTTTGAGCACTAATCTCGGTTGCCGGCATCGGTTCATAAATTCCCAAGGGCTTGACGGAGTTTAGCGCGAATGATTTTTCATCGACAAATGCATTATCATGGGCAGCCGTCATATGGTCCGCACCGTATGGGCTGACTGCAAAGCCTATCCCCACCCCGACTTTCACCCGGGGGTCATGCATGGAAACTTCCTGGCCCTTGACTGCAAGATGACAGGGCATTTCGGCAACGCCCCATTTTTTTGCCAGGCGCGTCGTCCCTTCGGCCAGAAGATCACCGAATCCTTCCCGCCGCGCAATCATTTCCAACAATTGGATCATTAAATCGGCATCCCCGAAGCGCAGCTCTAACCCATCGGTATCGGCCTTGGTTATAATTCCTTCCTGGAAGCATTCGCAGGCAAACGCAATGGTCATGCCGGTTGAAATGGTATCCAGGCAATAGCGATTGCAGATCTCGTTGCCCTTGGCAATTGCTTTTAAGTCCACAATATTAAGATTGGTGCCCAGCGCTGCCATGGTCTCATATTCTGGCCCGCCGTAACGAGAATCAACGCCATATTTGGGATCCTTCAGAGCGACGCCCCGTTTACAGCGAATGGGACAGGCAAAGCAGCCCCTTCTTTTTTGGAGAAGCATCTCATTATAGGCATCCCCGCTGACCGAAGTGGCGTCAGCCAGCTGGCTCCGCCGAAAATTGTCCACCGGCAGGGCTCCGGCAGCAGACAGAATCTCCACAAATGCGGTGGTACCGTAAACATACAGTGCTTCCCCGGCAGGGTTATTCTTGAATGTTGCCGCATAATGCTGGGCGGTCTCACGCAAAAATGCCGGATCATGCATCTCCAGTTTTTCGGTGCCCAGGGCTGCAACAGCACGAACATTTTTTGATCCCATCAGCGCTCCAAAACCGCAGCGTCCATTGAAATGACCCAGGTTGTTGGTGATGTTGGCAAATCGAACCCGGTTCATTCCGGCCAAACCGGTTTGTGCGACGCGGATTTTTTTGCTTCCCATTTCATCCCGGATGGCATCTTCCACCTCGCGGGCGCCCAGCTCTGCCAATTGGGTTGCCGATTTTAGCCGGGCTTTGCCTTCATGAACCCACAGATACACTGGTTTTTCGGCCTGGCCTTTAAATACAATCGCATCAAAACCGGCCATTTTCAGTTCAGGGCCAAAGAAACCGGCGGCTTCAGATTCACCGGATGTTCCGGTAAGCGGCGATTTGCCCACAGCGGCAAAACGGCAAGCTGCCGGTATCGGCGCGCCGGTCATGACCCCGGTCGCCAAAACCAAAATGTTCTCCGGCGAAAATGGATCCGTTTGGGCCGGCACCTCCTGCATCAAATAATGATAGCCTATGCCACGCCCACCCAGATAGGACCGATAAAAAGCCTCGTCCTTTTCCTCAACTTCAACTTTTTGATTGCTCAAATCGACGCGCAATATTTTCCCGGTATATCCATATGGCATCTGTTTTCCTCCCCTGTTTGTGGTTGAATATTTCCGCCATCAAATCGTATCCGGACTATAAATTAAAGCGCTGTTTATGTCAAAATAAGTTGCTAACGTATCGCCCTCCCGAAAACGTTGTTGCAGATACCTTGAAAGGTCATATTTACAGCTTATTTTATTGCGTGCGATCAAGAGATGGAAGTAAAGCAAATCGAATGGCCAGGAGAGTTTAATGGGGAAAAACTCCCCGACCCCTCGAATATCTGGCATCGGGTATCGTAGATTCGTAATGGATTCCCGATAATTGCGAAACAGCGTACAGGAAAAATAAAATGAAACCGGATTTAAAAAGTTTAGAAGATCGGCTGGACGAATTGGATGCAAAAATAGCAGAAGTCAAAAAGCGAATGCCGGCGCACTCAATCAAACCGCCGATAATGATGGAGCTGTTTGAGCTCGAGGATGAAAGGAACCTGGTTGAAAAGCAAATTGTCCAGCTAGGGGAAAAACGGACTAAGACGTAAACTTGAGTGCGGGCGGGCCTGTCCGCCGTCTTGCCCGGCGTAGTCTTGACGAAGACGGAAGCTCGATAGGGCGAAGCCGGACCTGCCGCGGCGACTTGTCCGGCGAAGTTTTAACGAAGACGGAAGCTCGCCAGAGCGCCTGTCCTCCGAAGCATTCGAATGCGAAGGATGGAAAGACGGGCCTGCCAAAAAAATTTCTGGAGGAGTAGAAGTTGGATCGTTGTATAAAACATCCGGATCGGGAAACTGCCTATGAATGCCTGAAGCACCAGGTTTACATGTGCCCGGACTGTCTGGACTGCCGCGATCCGGAAATATACTGTAAATTCCGGGAGTCGTGCACGATCTGGTTTTTGACAAAGAAAAACTTTGACGATGATGCAACGGACAAAAACTGAGCAAAGCCCTTGTTGGATATTAAACCCTTCGTCCCGGATTTTGAGGTTCGGGGGGAAATAACGCTCGGGGGGCTGAAAGAAAAATCTGAAAATGCATCCACGACGCTAGCGGACGGCAGATTCAATGATTAAACCGGGCTAACCCAATCGCTTTGTTTCAAAAGCACAGAAGGATAATATTACCGCGTCCCGGCCTGGGATACGGTTTGAGCGACATCAATGAATGCCTTGGTGACAGCCGACTGTACGTGAACTTCCTGGTAGCAGGCTCCCGAGTCTCCACAGGCCACAACGTTGGGATCAAACGGTATTCTCCCCAGAAAGCGAACGCCCATTTCTTTGGCGGTTCTTTCACCGCCGCCGGCCCCGAAGAGATCGATCAGTTCACCGCAATGCGGGCAATTTAAGCCACTCATATTTTCGATCAGCCCGAAGATATCCATCTTGACCGTCTTGCAGAAATTAATCGACTTACGTACATCCGCCAGGGCCACTTCCTGAGGTGTGGTCACGATAATGGCTTTTGCGTCGGGGATCATTTGGGCGACCGTCAGCGGTTCATCGCCCGTACCGGGGGGAGAATCAATGACCAAAAAATCAAGCTCGCCCCATTCAACGTCCCCAATAAATTGCCGAATGGCAGCATATTTTAAAGGGCCGCGCCATATGATGGCATCGTCTTTGCCGGGGGTAAATGATTCGATCGATATGGCATTGAGATTATCCGTGTATTTTAACGGTCGCAGTTTTTGATTTGGGGTCAGCTCCGGCATGCCATTTATCCCCAGCATCCGCGGAACATCCGGACCGTGCAGGTCAACGTCCATAATCCCAACCTGATGACCGCTGTTGGCTAAAGCAATCGAGAGATTGACAGAGGTACTTGTTTTGCCAACGCCACCTTTACCGCTCATGACGATGATTTTATTTTTTATCTTGTCCAATGATTTTTTTACCGCTGCATCCTTTTCAGCATTTTCCTTTTGGGGATCCGGCGGCATGTTACCTTGAATTTGAACCATTTTAATCTTTTCTCCTGTTGATATGGATCGCGTATCAGTTTATCTGGGCTTCGGTAATTGTTTTACAGGTGCGTTTGAACATTCGTCCTATGAGAATATACCCAAGAAAAATAAGAGCTTACTTGTTAGTTGTCAAGTTTATTGGATATGGATAATCAGGCGCACCAGCAGACAAAACCGACCGGTTTAAATTTATTGCGCCTGTCAATTTTTGTATGAAAATGCCAATTTTTGCCAAGTTTTGTCGGGGCTGGATCAGGCCAAAATTCACCCTAACTATTTAAAATATATACTGATAATTAAATAACTGGTGGCTGGTCTGATATTTGCGTATTTTCAAAAGGCGTATACCTTCGAAATAATATATCTATCTGATTTAATGTAGTATTTATATATAAAAGAACCTAAGGCTGGTTTCATTAAAAGAGAACGATGGCTTCGACACCCAATAATAACTGTGGTTTTACCTTAATCGAATTAATGATAGTGATCGCCATTATCGCTATTCTGGCGGCTATCGCCATTCCGAATTTTATAAAACATCGAGAAAAGGCTAAAATTGCGGACGCCAAAGCTGAATTAAAAACCATCCAATTTATTATCATGGATTTTGCGTTAGATACCGGCCTGTGGCCAGGCGGCAGTGTTGCAGGCGTTCATAAAGCCCAGGGGGCCGGCGCTGAATATGAGGATCTGAGCATACCTGCCATGGGGCTGACGGCAACCGATGGAACCTACCCCAATTGGCGGGGACCGTATTATGATGGGCCCTTCCGGGATGCCTGGGGGAATAATTATTTTTTTGACGAAGATTATGATTTAAACGGTACAACTGTAGCAGCAATCGGGTCATATGGGCCCAACGGTGAGGGGCTAAACCAATATGACGATGATGATATTGTTTTGATAATACCTACGGACTAAATATGATACGCTAATTTATAATGCGCGGATTATAAAACAGCCGCCCTGATCTATGAAGTTTATTGTGTACGTCCTCCCTTTGATGCATTAGGTTTTGCTGTTAATCAACGTTATTTGATCGTTCAAGGTCCAAAAATCATAAATCCAACCGATAAGAAAAAACCCGCCGGTCAGAAGGTATAGTATTCCGGTTATCCATTTTCCCATATACATCCGATGGATTCCGAGGGGGCCTAAAAATGTCAACAATATCCAGGCGACATTATAGTTAATTGCCCCGGTTTTAAAGCGCAGATCCGCTTTGCGATCCATAGAGGGGATTAAAAATAAATCGATGATCCAGCCGATAAAAAGCAACCCTGCGGTGAAAAAATAAATGGTTCCCAAGAGCGGATAGCCGTAATAAAAACGATGGGATCCGGTGAAACCAAACAGCCATAATATATAACCGATTGATTTACGGTGCGTATCTTCAGTCGTGTTCAAAATTGACCTCCTTTCGGCTTTTTGATGAAAAAAACATAAGCATACATGATCAGATTCACTCCGATGACGACGCCGCCCAAGATAAATTGAACTTTACGGGTAAGGCCGGATGGATAGAGGATCGGCATGAGGTAATGGCCGACAAAGTCTGTGCTATAACCGGATCCACCACCTCTCAATCGCAACCAGTTCTCCAGTGGCGTCAGCGGGCAGATCTTTCCTGAAAATTCAATCCAGGCTGCCCACACAGCCGCCGGAAGATGGAGCCAGATAACTTTGCGCCACCGGATAGTCAGCAGCGCCCCCAGCACCGCAAACAGCACAAATGCCAAATGAATTAAAACCACTACATCGGCAAGTAAAAGATAGGGCATGTTACTCGGTTTCTGCAAGTTTTAATCTTACAAACAGCCAGGGGGCCCCCAGTGCACACCATGCGCCGGCCAGGCCATATCGAACCATTCGAAACAAGGCAGCCGGCTCCAGCCCCGCAAAGGCGATCCGGAGTCCCATCCAGATGCCGATCAGAACGATGAATCCCGTGAGGAAACGCAGTAATCTGCGCGATGGTCTTCCTCCGGAACTGAATCGAATCCAGCGCCGTTCCAGAATGAGCCCCGGAACAAATCCCAATAAAACGCTGCCGGCATTCAAAGAATACACGGAACCCTCTGGATTAAAGCCCAAAAGGAGGACCGGCAGCAAAATGGCCAGTCCCATCTGCCAGACGATCCCTTTTTGAATCAGCCACACTTCCACCTTTAAGGCGATTTGAAGATATAGAACCAGCAACAGGATACCCAGCAGGTATCCGCCGAAAAGATCGGTTGGAAAGTGCACACCCAAATATAGGCGCGATACCGGAATGGCGATCATCAAAAATCCGCCAAGGATCCAAAGTATCCTGCGTTTGGTCTGTGAAACCAGATACCCCCACACCACGACGGCACTCTGGGTGTGACCGCTCGGCAGCCCGCCGCCGCCGGCAGGCACCAGCGCCTTGACCCTGGAATCATACTGAAAAGGACGCGGTTGATCCGCTATCACCTTGGCAATCGAGTTAATATATGCTGAAATCAAAAAAAGAATAAGCAGCCTGGCACCTGTGCGGCGGTTAAAACACCAGTAAATTAGGGGCATGAAGATCAGGAAGAATTCGAGGTTTCCCAAAAAAGTCAGGCTTTTGAAAGGCAGATCGAGTGCAGGACTGAATTCCTGAAGCCACAATACCACCTCTATTCCCCAGTCTAAAATATTTTCCGGCTTCGACATGGTGCTGTTTCATACGCATTAAAGGGTTAAATTATTCTTATCTTTACTGGCCGTCCGTTGCCGGTTGTCAGTGGTCCGTTGTCGGGTCATTACCACGGACAACGGACCACAAACAACGGACACTGAATAGTTTTATTCAGCAGATTCCCACCGTATGACCCTGTTTTTATAATCAATATTGTACTGGAAATTTTTCAGAAAATTCATGCCCAGCATGCCGTTAAAGTTTACCGGCGGTCCCTCATGGTTGATCACGATGATATCGGCATTATTCATCCGATGCGGTCCAATTTGCAGATAACTGACCTTTCCCAATTCGGTATAGATTTGCTGCCCGCCGGCCACCTGTGACAGGCCTTTTTTCAGGGCGATAATCTTTAATTGATCGGCCAGCTCGCGGTGGACCACTGTCTGCGAAGCGCCGGTATCCAGAAGCAGCAGGGCCTGTACTTCAATACCCGCGTTTCCCAGCGTCACCGGCACATAAATGCGATTGCCTTCGATCGTGATGGCGGTTTCTGTTTGTTTCCGCCGGGCCAGTTCTTCCGCTTGCTTTCTAGCGGCTTCTTCTTTTTCAGCGGCCTGTTGCAGTTCCAGCTCCATCTGGCGCCGCCTTTCCTGCTCCAGTTGTTCAAGCTGCTGATGTTCCTGTTCAAGCCTGGATTTCTTTTCCCCTTCAGGTAAATGATCATACTTTTCTTTATAAACATTGACCTGATCCAGATATTCCGGGGGCACCCGACCTAGGTCATCAACATAAAATGTCCGGCCCTCTTTGTCCACATACTTGTAAAACTCCGCCTGCAGATTCAATGGACAGAGCAAAATGAAAAAAAACAGGACTAAATTGATGAGCATATATATTTTTTTTAGCGGCATCCTCATCCCCGGTTCGAAGCCATCTCAACATTAGAAGTTAATCTTCGAAGACATATAAAAATAAGTTGAAAAGGTGCTCTTTAGTTAGAAATGCCTGAAATGCCTAAAATGAGCTAAAATGACTAAAGTTGAGGAATACTACCCGTCGGGAGCCTCCGGGTCGAACGATCATATTTACAATCAAAGATGGAGCGTCACGCGGCGCAGTTGTCGCGCTGCGCGAGCGACGCCATAATTTTAGGCATCTAAGATCATTTTATCCGCCACCGATCTTTGGCGGATTAGCTCATTTGTTGTTATCATGTATTGATTGAAACGTCTGAAACCTGCCGCCAGTGGGCAATGGCGTTGGCATAATAGGCTAAGACATCGATTTCTTCAGGTACCGGACTGTAGAGCCCCCTTGACTCCCTCACAAGCCTTCTTAATTGTAACATGTTTAAAGCGTTTAAAATAGACTCAACCCGGTTTCGGGGTGACACATACACATGCGCCCCGCGCGCCTGGAGTTCTTCAATAAGTTCGTTCGCCCGCGCCTCCACTTCAGGGGCATCCAGTCCCGCGTGGCCGGATTCCAGCATCACCGTGGCAACCAGGGAGATGGGCAGCGCCGGCATGACGCCCTTAATCGCTCCCATGAGCCGATCGGCAAGTTTTTGGACGCTCAAAAACCGTTCCGCACGCTCCAATTTTGCGAAGTTGACATGATGGGCCTCACAATATTGCCTGACGGACACATGCTTCCCAAAGTTTACGTAGGCATAACCAAATCGCTGCCAACGGCTCAATATCATCAGAATCAGGCTTTTCCAAATAAATCCCAGGGTCGTTTTGACGATGAACCAGAGGCTTCGTTTTTCGGCATCCGGATCCAATGCGCGTAACAAGCTTCGATCCTCTAAGGTTCTGTCATAATTTACCCCCACGGGTATAAATACGATATCTCGATCATTTTCAGGATCATAACTGCGTAACATATAATCGAGAAAGCCCAGTTTAGGTGGCCGCAGAAGTCCGTCACGACTTAAACCCCCTTCTAGAAATACAGCCTGACAAACGCCTTCTTTGGTCGCCATATGAACATAGCGTTCCAAAACGCATCGATATAACGGATCACCGGAATTTCGCCGCACAAAAAACGCCCCCATCGCCCTGATAAGAGTTTGCAGAGGCCAAATTTTAGCCCACTCGCCGACGGCATACGACAGGGTTGTTTTTTCCGCGGCCAGAAATGCCACCAGAACATAATCCATGTTGCTGCGATGATTGATAACAAATACGACGGTGGATTCAGGATCAATGGCCGCAAATTGAGCATCATCCACAAGACCAATACGCACGCGGTAAAGCAGCCGGGCAATTTTTTTGGCCATCCAATAACCAATCCGAAAATAAAGGTACGCATTAAATGACGGTACGATTTCCCGGGCATAGGTCATCACTTCCCTTTGAACAATCTCACGGGGACAATCGCGATCCAGTGCAGCTTCTTGAATGGCTTCAACGACCCTGGGATCATAAACCAGACGATCAATCAAAACCTGTCGCTTGGTGAGCTGAAACGGTTTGATTTGAATATCCAACCGAGCGCTGATCTCATCGATCACACGATTGATGCGTCTTCTGATAAACCAGCGTGAACTGGGAATCAGAACCCGTTCCAAAACAGCCCACACGCATACGGCCAGCAAAAATACAAAAAGCCAGATCGGTATGTTGACTTGACCGCCCATGAAGCATCCTTTCTCCTCTTAATTCAGTACCTCTCCATCGTGTTGCGTCCCACAAGTACCCAACAAAACACGGCCCTGCTTCAGGTTTCAGGTTTCGGGTGTCAGGGTTCAATGATTGATGGATTTAGGAATTAGCATGACAGAATACCTTCAATTCCTAAATGCCTGAATTCGCAACTTCCTATCTCTCTGCATCTTCCTGACACCTGAACACGGACACCTGACACCATGAATATTTAATATCCCAAATGCAGTCACATCTTGACGAATCGACAACGGCGTGAAATAATTACGTATAAAACTAAAGCAGCACCCACTCGTCTGGCCCGGGTGATCCAACTGGTTTAGCGGTGCCAATCTCCGGATCAGGGTATTATAGGGCACCTATCGGAGAATTCAAAGGGATTTTTGATGGAACATGTAAACTCCGATGATTTCAACATAGAAGCGTCTTCTCCGGCTAAAGGTACGGCGGAGAAAGAAAAGGCCGAAAAAACGCTCCGGCGCAACATCATTGCACAGTTGAAAACGAAAGCATTAAAGCGAAAACGGACGCCAGCTTCCTCTCAAATGATTTCGTCGTCAAAGCCGGAACGCTCGTTACCTTTGGGGCTTTCGAAGAAACGATTGCTTTTTGGCAGTGCCGGAATTATTTTTGTGATACTGATCGGGCTCGTTATTCACACCAGTTTTAATAATAAGCGTCATTATTATCTGAAATCAGCAGCCGGTGCCGTGGAAATCTGGCAGGGAACCTTCTCACCGGGGGGAAAAAAGCGCATTCTGATTATGCCCGGAGTTCAGATTCCAGCAAAGATAAAAAAGGTTTATACAAAAGCGGAAGTTTATCCGCTGGCATTTGATTTTTATGTCAGCAAGGCGGATGCCTTGATGGAAGTGCCAGGCATGCCCGATTTTGTCGGCATCAAGTCTTATCTGAATAGAGCCCTTTTTTTTGCCACAACCCAAAGCCTGCGCCAGACAGCCGAGGCCCGAATCAACCAAATTGATCGCATGATTCTTTTCTATAAGGCTGATGTGGCCGCGACCAAAGGCACCCGTGCCGGTCTTGAGGCGGCCCTTGATTATCTCGACCAGGTCGCCGAATTGAATCCCGATGAGATTGAAGCCGAGCTCATCGAAAAGAAAAAAGCAGCGATTCGTGAATTACTTAAAAGCTTATAAGCAACATACCGAATGACCACCAAACGCATTCTCATATTTGCACCACTGTTACTGACATTGATCCTGGTCCAATCGTACTTCTGGGTTCCCACCTACGAACAACAGGCCAAAGGCAACCCAGACCGCTTGAATCAATATATCAATGCATCGATCGGGGATGCCGCACTTCTTATCCCGATATTATCAGCAGACAGTGCCAGCAGCGAAATAGAAGGAAAAGTTTTTGAAGGATTAATCGACCGCGATGAGGATCTGAGTTTCAGGGGACGGCTGGCGACGGCCTGGCGTATTTTTGAAGAAGCTTATTTTTACATCAACGCAAGGGCCGATGTCCCCGGCAGCGGTCAAATCGGCCCTCAGGCGGTTGCAGAATTACTCCAAAATTCTAAGCAAAAAAAGAATCTGGAACCTCCAGCATTGAAAAAGACACTGGACAATATTCGTTCAATTTCGGTAGTTGAACCGCAGACTTACACGGTGAACCGCTTAAACCGAACCTCCCCTGATGCCAAAAAAAACAGCAACATAAAAATCGGCGTTGCAGCGCCTGCCAGAATTAAACTGGTTTTAGATGAAGTCGATCAAGATCTGTTTACGAATCTAAAACATCTCCTCGGTGATCAATATTTTTCAAGTTTCCGCGGACAGCGATTTTTGAAGACGCCATCCCCTATCGATAAGGAAATGCTGTCGTTTTATGCCAATGAATTACTGCCGGCAACAGAGCACAATCCGGTTATCGTGTTTAACCTGCGGGAAAACGTTAAATTTCATGACGGCCACATATTTGATGCCCACGATGTCAAGTTCACCTATGAGGCCATTATGAATCCCAGGAATCTCTCGCCCCGCGTCGCAGACTATGAACCGGTCAAAAAAGTAGAGGTGATCGATCCGCTTACCGTTCGTATTGTTTACAAGCGACTTTACTCACCGGCCATCGGAACCTGGGGCATGGGGATCCTGCCCGAGCATCTCCTCAACTCGCAAGCGCTCAAGACAGAAGCGCTGGCATTGGGCGAAGACGTGCAAAAATTCACGATGCGACAAAGCGGGTTCGCCCGCCATCCCATCGGATGCGGACCATTTGTGTTCCGCGAGTGGAAATCGGATCAGTACATCGTCCTGGACCGTTTTGAGGACTACTGGGAAGGACCGCCCAATTATAAAAAATACATCTTCAGGGTCATCCCCGATCTACTGACTCAGGAAATGGAGTTTTACGCCGGAACCATTGACAATTATGGTGTGCAGCCCCACCAGGTCAAACGTCTGAAAGAAGATCCGAATTATCAGAGTTTTTCCGGCACCTCATTCGGCTACACTTACATCGGGTACAACATGCGTCGGGAACCCTTTGATGATATCCGCGTCCGTCAGGCCTTAAGCATGGCAATCGATGTGGACAAAATCATTCAGTATGTCATTTACAACCAGGGAGAAAGAATTACAGGCCCGTTCCTAAGACAGACTGATTTTTATAACCATAATATCAAACCGGTTCCATATGATCCCGAAGGGGCTTTAAAGTTACTCGCCGAAGCCGGGTGGAAGCGCAACAATGAGGGCTGGCTCGAAAAAGACGGTCAGCGCTTGCAATTCAAGCTCATCACCAACAATGGCAATGATATTCGCAAGGCGATTCTATCCATCGCCCAGGATTCATGGAAACAAATTGGCATCGACGTGCGCACCGATCTTTTGGAGTGGGCTGTTTTTATCCAGGAACGCGTCAACAAGCTTGACTTTGATGCCCTGGTGCTGGGCTGGTCGATGGGGATCGATCCCGACCTCTACCAGATTTGGCATTCCAGCCAGACGGGTTTTAATCAGCTTAATTTTGTGGGCTTTAAAAACGAAAAAGCCGATGATCTCATCATAAAAATCAGACAGGAATATAACCACGCGCAACAGGTCGAATACTGTCACCGCTTGCATGAGATCATCGCCGAAGAACAGCCTTATACGTTTCTGTACGTCGGCAAATGGACCGCGATTTTGGACAAACGAATAATGATACGCAATGATGACAATCCTGCTATGATCGTTTATGAAAAAATTAAGCCGACCAAAACGGGCAGCTATAGCTTTCACTTCAACAAATGGATCAAACTGGCGGAGATGCCTGAAATGTCGCCACAGTAAATTATAGCATCGGTAGAAAAAATGATTTCATTTATCGGCCGCAGCGTCGTCCAGAAAATAATCACCCTGTTTTTTGTTTCGATTGTGTCGTTTTTGATCATCCACCTGGCCCCCGGCGAGCCCAGCCAGGTGGATCCCATGAATCCCAAATTCACGCGTGAAATGGTTGAAAGGTTTCGTGAGGAATTTCATCTGGATGAACCCCTTTATATTCAGTATCTTTATTTTTACCGCGACCTGTTCACCGGCAAAACCATTTCCTGGAAGGATAACCAACCGGTCCTGAAAAAGATATGGGAACGATTTCTGAACAGCCTGTGGCTGTTTATCGTGGGCACCATTCTGACCTGGACCATTTCTTTTCCGATCGGAATCCGCTCGGCACTTTTCAGGGGCGGATTTTATGACCGCAGCTCGACATTTTTTGCCTATCTATTGATCTCGATCCCGGGCTTCTTTTTTGCCTATATCCTGATTATTTTCGTGGTCACTCAATTTCAGGTGCCGGTTATCGGGATGGTGACATTTGGCATTGGTGACACCCCCTGGACGAACCGGGTCATGGACAGGATCTGGCATCTGCTGCTGCCTTCCCTTCTGGGTGCGACCGGCGGCATCGCTGTTCTTTCCCGCTATGTTCGCAGCCAGATGCTCGAGGTCGAAGGTCAGGATTACGTCCGCACGGCCAAAGCCAAAGGACTTGCACCGGATCAGGTGCATTATAAGCATGCCCTGCGTAACGCCCTGCTGCCGTTTGTAACCATGTTTGGACTGATCCTGCCCGGTCTGATCGGCGGATCGGTCATTATCGAATCGATATTCGCATGGCCGGGCATGGGCAGAATGGCCTATGAAGCCATCCTCGCCAGAGACTATCCGGTCATTTTAACGATTAACTTTGTTTCGGCGGTGCTGGTACTGGTCGGCACTTTTATTTCGGATCTTCTTTATATGGTGGTAGACCCCAGAATACGATTGTAATGGCTGTAAACTCACATACGGACACACCGGATTATCAGTTGGATGAGCCGCTGGCGCCCAAGCGTACCCGCCTGGAGGAGTTCTGGCGTCTATTCAAGCGCAACAGAATGGCCATCGCGGGAATGGTTTTTTTCATTGCTTTTTTCTTCCTTGCCATCGCCGGCTGGGGATTAACGCACGGCAACAATCCTGTTCTGGATCCGGCGGTGGTGCGATTGCAGGACAAATTACGTCCGCCGCTGGCCAGACCCAACCTTGAAATGCTGCAGCCCAATGAAGTCCCCGAGCTCGGCATCTATATCCTGGGTACCGATGATCTGGGGCGTGATGTCTTTGCCAGAATGCTTCAGGGTTCCTGGGTATCTTTGACTGTCGGTTTTGTGGCGGTCGGTATCGCGATTATTATCGGGATATTTTTGGGCGGAATAGCAGGATATTACGGGCAACGCCATATCCGTATCAATCAGCTGATTGCCGCTGGATTTTTGACAGCGGGCGCTATTCTATTGATTACTGATCTGATTTGGGCGGGGGCCGTATTTTTATTTTGCGGCCTGGTCTGCACCCTGATATCGATTTTGACGAAAAAATCGGCTAATGCCAAAATCAAACCCGCCTGGGCCCGTGTCTGGTATTTTAATACCATTTCCATAGACACCGTTGTCATGCGCTTTGTGGATATCATGCTGTGTTTTCCCAGCTTTTTTCTGATTCTTACGGTCGTCGCGTTGCTGCCAGCCAGCATTTACAACATCATGATCGTTATTGGATTAACCAGCTGGATGGGAACCACACGCTTTGTGCGCGCCGAATTTCTTTCATTGCGCGAACAGGACTTTGTGGCCGCTGCCCGGTCGCTGGGACTGGAAGATTTTCGAATCATCTTCCGCCATATAATGCCCAATGCGGTTGCACCGGTGCTGGTTTCCGCAACCATTGGTATCGCCACCGCGATTTTGACCGAAGCCGGCCTAAGCTTTCTCGGATTCGGAGTGCCGCCCCCGCACGCCACCTGGGGAAATATTTTATCGGGCGGCAAAGGATTTATTTTCGACGCGCCCTGGCTGACCTTTGTGCCGGGAATTGCCATCTTAATTGTGGTGCTGTCATTTAACCTGTTTGGAGAAGGATTGCGGGATGTCCTCAATCCAAAACTACGCGAACGAAATTAGTAACGCTTTCAATCAAATTAAATTGGCAAATGCCACAAGTCCGTTGTCAGTCGTCCGTTGTCCGTTGTTGAAAAACCGCAGATCAAATATCTGCTACGGACCACTAACAACAATCAACGGACACTTTCTAAAACCAAAAGGAAGATGATTGTATAAAATGTCGGGCAAAAACGACATACTGCTTTCAGTTGAGGATCTGAAAGTGTACTTTCGCAGCGAAGATACGGTTGCCCGGGCTGTGGATGGGGTCAGTTTCGATGTGCGCCGGGAAGAAACCGTCTGTCTGGTGGGAGAGTCCGGTTGCGGCAAAACCGTCACCGCCCTTAGCGTAATGGGCCTGGTTCCCATTCCGCCCGGCGAAATTGCCGACGGCCGGGTTTTATATCGAGAAAAAAATTTGCTGGAATTCAATGATACCGAAATGCAGCAAATCCGCGGCAATCAAATTGCCATGGTCTTCCAGGAACCCCTGACCTCTTTAAATCCAGTCTTTACCATTGGCGACCAGGTCGGCGAGGCCATCAGCACGCACGAAGATATTCCCGAGAACGAAGTCACCCAGCGCAGCGTGCAGCTATTAAGAGACGTCGGCATCGCGTCAGCGACAGATCGCCTCAGTGATTACCCCCACCAACTCAGCGGCGGGCAGCGTCAGCGCGTCATGATTGCCATGGCCCTGGCCTGCAGCCCGGACCTGATCATCGCTGACGAGCCCACCACGGCCCTGGATGTCACCGTGCAGGCTCAGATTTTGCGCCTGCTGGATTCAATTCAGAAATTACGCGCCATGTCGGTCTTGTATATCACCCACGACCTGGGGGTGGTCTCAAAGGTCGCCGATCGCGTATGCGTCATGTATGCCGGTATCATCGTTGAACAGGGAAGCCGGCAAGATATTTTTAAAAGCTCAAAACATCCTTACACCCAGGCGTTGCTGGCATCGCTTCCCAATCGAGAAAAAAGGGGGCAGCGACTCTATAGCATCCCGGGCACGGTGCCGAATCCGGCATATAAACCCAGCGGCTGTCCGTTTCATCCGCGCTGCCAGCACGCCATTCAAACCTGCCGGAAGCAATATCCGCGAATGTGCGGGTATGAAGATGGGCACCAGGCGCGCTGTCCGGTACTGTATGATGGCGGCAAGGAACATTGGAGCGAACATTGATTTTGGATTTTGGAATTTAGATTTTGGATCGAAACGATGTAAGTTGATGCTTAGTCAATTAGTCGGCTGTTAAATCCAAAATCCGAGATCTAAAATCTAAAATATAAATGGGTTCGATTAATTTATGAATACAACCAGCTCACACAACAGCACCATTCTTGAGGTTGAAAACCTGAAAAAATACTTTCCCATTCGGAGAGGATTTTTCCAGCGTGTCGCCAGCTGGGTTCGTGCGGTGGAAAACGTATCCTTTGTGATCAAAGGTGGCAGGACCCTGGGTCTGGTGGGTGAAAGCGGCTGCGGCAAGACGACCGTTGCCCGGTTGATCTTGAAGCTTCTGGCAGCGGACGAAGGCAAAATTATTTTTGACGGGCAGGATATTACCGACCTTACCGAAGCCGAAATGAAGCCCTTACGCAAGGAAATACAGATTATCTTTCAGGACCCGTACGGCTCTCTGAATCCACGCATGACCATCGGGCAGTCCATCGCCGAGGGACTCAGAATTGCCGGCATTCACAATCGTTCCGAGACTCAGCAGCGTCTTGAAGCACTTTTAAAGATGGTCGGTATGTCGCCGCTCGCAATCGATCGTTTCCCCCATGAATTCAGCGGCGGACAGCGCCAGCGAATCGGCATCGCCCGGGCCTTAAGCGTCGAACCCGCCTTGATCATTTGCGATGAGCCCGTATCCGCATTGGACGTATCGATCCAGGCCCAGATTATCAACCTATTAAAAGATCTGCAGGCACAGCTGAATCTGAGCTACCTTTTTATTTCCCATGATCTAAATGTGGTGGGCTATCTTTGTGATATGGTGGCCGTGATGTACAAGGGCCATATCATGGAATATGCGCCTGCGGATGAGCTTTTCGACCAGCCCGTGCACCCCTATACGCATCTGCTGCTTTCTGCCATCCCGGATACCGAACGCGACGATATGGGTGAAATGAATTCAATGGCAGACGAACCGGTCAAAACCTTAAACCCGCCGGCCGGGTGCAGTTTCCAGGATCGTTGCCCCATCAGTGAAGACCGCTGCAAACAATCCGACATTGATTTTGAGGCAATCAGCGCGGACCATCTGGTACGCTGCTGGAAAACGGCCCAGGACGGCTCTTATCAATTTTTCCCTTGATGGGAAAGGAAACCGCCACGTGTACAACACCGATGTCAATACGCCGCAGTCTGAAATAGATCAAAGAATTGCAGCATTAAGAAAACAGCTCGATGAAAACAATATGGAAGCTGCCTTGCTGGTCCAGCGGGCAGATCTTTTTTATTTTACCGGCAGCGTTCAAGAAGCCCATCTTTACGTACCGGTGGATGACGAACCAATTTTAATGGTTTTTAAAAGCCTCGAGCGTGCGATTGCCGAATCCGCATTGAGTCGCATTGTGCCTTTAGCCTCACCCAAGGCGCTTCCGGATATGCTAAGCCAGTACGGATATGATGTCCCTCCCGTGATTGGAATGGAGCTGGATGTTTTGCCAACCAATTTATATTTTACCTACCAAAAGGCATTGCCAGAAAAAAAACTCGTCGACATTTCGCATTTGATTCGACTGGTGCGAGCCATAAAATCACCGTATGAAATTGATATGTTGAGGCGGGCTGCCGAGGGATCTGATCAGGTGGCCGCCTGCGTTCCTGAGTATCTACGCGAAGGAATAACCGAACTCGAACTGGCCGGCAAGCTTGAAGCTGAAGCCCGCAAACGAGGTCATCAGGGGATTGTGCGATTGCGTTATTGGGGCGGTGAGTCGTTTTACGGACATCTGATGGCCGGACCCGCCAGTGCCGCGCCCAGTTTCCTGCGCTCTCCCACCGGCGGCATCGGTGCCGGCCCGGCGGTCGCCCAGGGTCCGAGTTTCAGGCCCATTCAACGTCATGAACCGGTGATGTTAGACTATGTGTTTGCGCTAAACGGCTATTATTCAGACCATACCCGCATTTTTTCGATCGGTGAACCCGGCGATGACCTGAAAGCGGCCCATAACGCCATGCTGGATGTTCAGGCCCTGATCAAAAAGGAAGCCAAACCGGGCGTTAAATCCGGCGATATGTATGAGCTGGCTATCGAGCATACCCGCAGCCTGGGATATGAGCAAAATTTTTTGGGGGCGGGCGAAGAGCGCGTCCGCTTTGTCGGGCATGGCATCGGCACCGAGCTGGATGAGTACCCTTTTTTGGCATCCGGCCAAACGCTGGCGCTTCAGGAAAACATGATCGTGGCACTGGAACCCAAGTTGATTTTTCCGGACAAAGGTGTCGTCGGCATCGAAAATACGCATGTGGTTACCCAAAATGGATTGGAACAGCTGGGACAGTTTCAAGACGAGATATTCGTTGTTTGAGCAAACAACTTTTGCTATTTTTTTTCATTCGAAATGTCCTTTTCTAACCCGATTCGTTTTTTCTTCAAATCCTTTATCATGTGATCAAACGGGCACTTCGAGTATTTTTTGATATATTTAGATATAAATTCTAATGTTAGGTGCTTCTATGACCTTAAGAATTGGCGCTGATATCGGCGGAACCTTCACGGATCTGATCCTGATCGATGATGACGGAAAGGTTTTTCAAGTGGGTAAAGTATTGACGACACCTGATCAGCCGGATGACGCTGTATTGATCGGGATTGAACAAGTGCTCACTGAAACTGGCATCGATCCCAAAAATGTTTCGCATCTTGTGCACGGCACCACGCTTTTTACGAACGCATTGATCGAGCGCAAGGGCGCTTGCACGGCATTAATTACCACAGCCGGCTTTCGCGACGCAATCGAGATCGCACGCGAACATCGCTTTGACATGTACGATCTTTACATGCGAAGGCCGGAACCGCTGGCGCCCCGGTTTCTGCGTTTTGAACTCGATGAACGCTTGCTTGCCGACGGCACCGTGCGCAAGCCGTTAGAAGAGGGCGATGTGAATACCATCATTTCAGCTTTGAAGAAGGAGGGCGTTGAAGCGGTCGCAGTTTCTCTGATTCATTCCTATGTGAATGGCACCCATGAACAGCGGGTGGCTGAAATTCTATCCCAAAACCTTCCTGAAGTCGCCGTGACCATCTCAAGCGATCTGGTACCGGAAATTCGAGAATACGATCGCACCTCGACCACGCTTGTGAATGTATATGTCAAAAAAATCGCCCAGAGTTATCTGCGTCGCTTAAAGCAGCGTTTGGGCGCGGAAGCAGGCATCCGCAGCACAATGTTTGTGATGCAATCGAATGGGGGGGTATGCGAAATCTCAACAGCGACGCAATACCCGGTGCGGGTCGTAGAGTCCGGACCGGCCGCTGGCGCTTTAGCTGCTGCCCATTATGGGGCTTTGCTGGGTCACAAAGATTTACTATCCTTTGATATGGGAGGGACAACAGCCAAAGCATGTATCATCTCAGAAGGAGAACCGGCCGTAACAAGCGAATTTGAGGTGGATCGCCAATACCAGTTTAAAAAAGGAAGTGGCTTACCGGTTAAGATTCCTGTGATCGAAATGATAGAGATCGGCACCGGTGGCGGCTCAATCGCCAGGGTTGACAATATGCGACGTTTGCAGGTTGGCCCCGACAGTGCCGGTGCTTCACCGGGACCGGTCTCATATGATCTTGGTGGGACTGAACCGACAGTTACCGATGCCGATCTCGTTTTGGGCTATCTGGATCCTGGTTTTTTCCTGGGCGGCAGCATGCCCTTGAATATGGACGCCGCCTGCAGCGCAATCGACCATAAGATCGGGCAACGACTAAATCTCACCCTGATAGAGGCAGCCTGGGGTATCCACCAGCTGGCGAACGAAAGTATGGCTTCTGCTGCCAGGATCCATGCGATTGAGCGGGGCAAGGACGTTGGAAAGTTTCCGATTTTCGCCTTCGGTGGAGCCGGTCCTGTACATGCATATGGCGTTGCCAGCATTTTGGGCATCCCACGGATAATCTACCCCCTGGGCGCAGGGGTTATGGCTGCCATCGGATTCATGACCGCACCCTTGAGCCTGGATTTTTCGCGGACGTTTCCGGGGACTCTAAATAGCCTCGATTGGCAGGAAGTTAACAAATTGTTCGCTGATATGGAAGCAGAAGGACAAATGGCGCTGAACCGGATTATTCCCGAGGAGCAAATCGCGTTTAAACGTTATGCGGACATGCGCTATCGCAAACAGGGGTATGAAATTCGCGTACCGATCCCGGGTGGTGCGCTTAGCGACTCCCGGCGGGAGGAGCTTAAATCCAATTTCGAGCAAGTGTATGTGTCCATCTACGGTCATACCATGCCCGATACATCCATAGACATTATATCGTGGCGAGTGGTCGCTCGGGGGCCGAAACCGAATGTGAATCTCCCAAGGGCGGAGCCAGATGCAGCCCTTGATGCAGCATCTGCCCGCAAAGGCATGCGGCAGGTCTACTTACCGAAACATCGGGATAGCGTAAAGATACCCGTATACGACCGCTACGCGCTGCTTTTAGACACCGTATTTGAGGGGCCTGCCATCATCGAGGAGCGTGAGTCGACCGTCGTTGTCAATGGTCCCGCAAAAATTAGAGTGGATGAATATAAAAATCTGATTGTCGACATCCCGGTGCGGAGGTAATTTCCTTTTCATTGGAGGTCACGCATATGGATCAAATCACCCTGGATATTCTGTGGAACCGCTTGATTGCAACCGTAAACGAGCAGGCCGCCGCATTAATGCGGTCTTCATTCACCTCGATTGTTCGCGAAGCGGGCGATTTGTCCGCCGGTGTTTTTGATTGTCGCGGTCAGATGGTGGCCCAAGCGGTTACCGGCACCCCCGGTCATATTAACTCGCTGGCAACTGGAATGATCCACATCCTTGAACGGTTTCCTGCGGATTCGCTGGTAGCCGGTGATGTATTGATCACCAATGATCCCTGGAAAACCGCTTCTCAGCTCAATGATATCACCATCGCCACTCCCATCTTCATGAAGGACAAGCTGGTGGCGTTTTTCGTTAACTGCTGTCATGCGCTGGACATCGGCGGCCGGGGGCTTTCAGCGGACTCTCGATCCGTCTATGAAGAAGGCATGTTTATTCCGGTGATGAAGCTCTATGATGCCGGGAGTCCGGTGGAAGCTATCTTTGAGTTATTGAGCGCCAATGTGCGCACACCGGAAGAAGTGAACGGAGATATTCATTCCCAGATCGTCGCAAACGAGGTCGGCGGAAAACAGCTCCTCGCCTTTATGAAAGAGTTTGACTTGCAAGACATCGAAGGCCTTTCCGATGAGATTATCGGCCGCACCGAAAAAGCGATGCGGGACTGCATCAGTGATCTTCCCAACGGCGGGTATGCGTTCGAACTCACCATTGATGGATTCGACAACCCGATTGTCATCAGCACAAACATCACCATTGATGAAGATGACCTGACGGTTGATTTTGATGGCACTTCCGGAGCTGTACCCCAGGGAATCAATGTTTGCCTCAACTACACCCGGGCATATACCACTTATGGAATCAAGTGCGTCATCGCGCCGGACATACCCAATAATGAAGGAAGTTTTCGGCCGGTAAAAGTGGAGGCCCCACCGAACAGTATCCTCAACGCCGGTTATCCGTCCGCAGTCGGTGGGCGCCATCTTGTGGGCCATTTTTTACCTTCAGCGGTCATGGGCGCGTTCGCCCAGGCCTTGCCGGAGCGGATCATGGCACCGGGTTTCGATGGGCTCTGGGACACTTGCATTTCTGGCATCGAGCGCAATACAGGTAAGCATTTCAGCTTTACCTGGTTTTCTTCCGGCGGCACGGGTGCCCTCAAGGGCCAGGACGGATTGTCGGCAACAGCCTACCCCAGCGGTATTGCCGGGGTCCCCGTAGAAGTCATTGAAACATTGGCTCCGCTAGTGATCCGGCGGCGTGAGCTAAGAGCCGACTCCGGTGGTCCCGGTAATTTCCGGGGCGGCCTCGGCCAGACGATGGAAATCGAAGTGCTAAGCGATGAACCTTATTTATTTGCCGGACTATACGAGCGCATCAAATTTCCCGCACCGGGCCTGCATGGTGGAAAAGACGGATACTCCGGGCAGCTGCGGGCCAGTAACAACATCGACCTTAAACCCAAAATTAGCTGCCTGCTGCCTGAGGGTACGCGCGTGATCCTGGAGATGCCCGGAGGTGGCGGTTTCGGGCCGCCAGTGGAGCGGGATTTAAAACGGGTACGCGATGATGTACGCAATGGTTATGTGTCACCCCAATCCGCTAAAGAGGACTACGGCGTTATCATCGACACCAAACGATGGGAAGTTGACGAAGCAGCAACAAAAGAATTGCGCCAACAGATGAAAGGCTAACACATTAGAACCCATCTGAAAAGCTGTCTTCAATTCTGCGTAATTTTTCCTCCACTTCCACAAGCGCCTGCCGAGCCTCATCCGAGGTTACCGCCCTGAAATGAATTTCATCGCCAGGTTTGATTTGTCCCAGAAGGGGAAGATCGGCAGCAATCACGGTGGCTATTTTTCGATATCCTCCGCTGACGGTCTCGCCCAAAATAATAATGGGCTTGCCATCCCCCGGGATTTGAATCGCTCCTGAAATCACACCTTCAGAAATAATCGACTCCGCCACATCGCGCTTGCGTTGAATTTGAGGTCCCTGCAACCGAATGCCGGTACGGTCCGAGTCAGGAGACACCTGATAGGATGAATCCAGGAAGGTGCCTCTTCCCGTTTCGGTGAAATCGTCGTCCTGAGGGCCCCACATGACGCGCAAGGACCACGTGTTCGAATAGATTGGGATCCAGCGCGGGTCAATTGATCGCCCGGGAGCTTTCAATTTACCGGCGGGCAAATCGGCTGCCAAGATATCACCGGATTGGAAAGCCCGCCCCTGGTACCCACCAAATGCCGAAGGCAGGTTTGTGGATCGGCTTCCCATGACGGTGGGTATTTGAATCTCGCCGCCAAAAGCAACATAGGCTCGACAACCACTCCGGGGCCCTTGGCAGGAAAAAATTTCACCTTGGCTCATTTCTAAAGCGCGCCACATCGGAATCGGTTTTTGTCCGATCACAGGCTGCAAATCCGCGCCGGTAACTGAAATCAGAATATCCGTTAAAGCTCTGAAGCGCAACCCCAGCAAGGTGGTTTCCAGACAGGCCTGATCCTGAGGATTAGCGACCAGCAGATTGGCAACCCGTAAGGCAAAGGAATCCAATGCGCCGCTGGCGGCAACACCAAAGCGGCCGAAACCGAATCTGCCAAGATCCTGTATCGTCGTTTGCAAACCCGGTGATAGTATTTCAATACAATCTACAGCTGACATCGGTCGAATTCTTCCTCAGTAATCGCATAGAACTGGACTAAATCACCCATTTCTAAAAGCGCGGCTGGGGAGCTTTCTGGATTGAAAAGGGTAACCGGTGTTCGGCCGATAATCTGCCAGCCGCCCGGGCTTTCCACGGGATAAATGCCGGTTTGCTTTTGGGCAATACCCACCGAACCGCGGGGCACGTGGGTTCGGGGTGATTCGCGCCTCGGCGTTACCAGCGCTTCGAGAATCTCCCCCATATAGGGGAAGCCTGGGGTAAAACCAATCATATATACCCAATAAGTGGGTTGCGTATGGAGCCCAATGACGTCGCTGGGCGTCATTCCGTGGTAGTCGGCCACCCATTTTAAATCGGGCCCGCAATCATCGTTGTATAAGACCGGAATCTCCACGGTTTTGGGTGCGGGTATCTGAATCTGATCCAATTCGGCCAAAATTTTGCTGATGGTATTCTTTATTTTATTGAGTGAAAGCATCAAAGGGTCATAAACAATGAGCAACGATCGATAGCTGGGAACGAGTTCCTTTATTCCGATAAGGCCCTGACTATCTAACCCCAGAAAAAGTGCGCGCACCTTGCGGTTGATCTGCTGACTGATGCCATCACCCAGTTCCACCAAAAGGCCGCGATCTCCCATAGTCCGGTATTTAGGTTTATCGTACAGCATAAATATCTCACAGGAATTCAGCCGGCGGCGCGATTTCCACATCCGCTTCCTCCAGAGACTTGCGGATATTCCTAACCAGCTCCAAGGCCGCCGGGTTGTCGCCGTGCACGCAAATGGTTTCCGCGGCAAGTTCGATTTCGGTTCCATCGATGCAAACGACCCTGCCCTCTTTGACCATTTTCAAAACCTTTTCAGCGACCCGTTCATGATCGTGAATTACAGCTCCCGGCAATCTGCGGGAAACCAGCGTTCCGTCAGGATTATAGGCCCGGTCGCCGAAAAATTCAAATGCCATGCGGATTCCGTGCCGAATGCCAATCGCCTCCAGCTCTTGACGCCAGGGCCCGGCCATCACAAATAAAACCAGTTGCGAATCAACGGCGGCAATGACTTCCGCAACGGCATCCCAGATTGTTAAATCTTCAGTTGCCATATTGTAAAGCGCGCCATGGGGCTTAACATGCTGCAAGGCCGTTCCCTGGGCGGCGGCAAAGGCCTGCAGGGCTCCCACCTGATAAGTAACATAAGCTTTGATTTCATCCAATGAAATGTCCATTTTTCGTCGTCCAAAGCCCATCAAATCCGGAAATCCCGGATGGGCGCCGGGTACCACGCCATGTTCCTTGGCCAGCGCAATGGTGCGTTTCATAACGATGGGGTCGCCGGCATGAAAACCGCAGGCAATATTGGCTGAGCTGATCAAGGGAAAGATCTTTTCATCCAACCCCAGCCGGTAATTTCCGAAGCTCTCTCCCACGTCGGAATTCAAATCGATTTTGTTAACCGCCATCGCTTTACCTCCCCATCTGCTCAATTTTAGCGTAATGAAAACAAACCCGAACCGACCTTTCTATGCCATATAAAAGGGTACATTACAAAATAAAAAAGGGGATAGGCTTTTGCCTGTCCCCTTTTTGGATTTTAAAATAACGTATTTTAGCGTTTGGAGAATTGGAATCGTGCCCGGGCGCCCCTTTGGCCGTATTTTTTTCTCTCTTTGACCCGCGGATCACGTTTAACAAAACCGGCTTTCTTCAATGGCATTCTCAGGTCCGGGTCCGCCAGGATAAGCGCTTTGGTAATGCCGTGCCGCACCGCCCCCGCCTGGCCGGAAATACCCCCGCCATGGACATTGACTTTCACGTTGTAGGTATCGATGGTATTGGTTAGCTTGAAAGGTTCGGTCAGATCCGACCGCAGCGTCTCGGTTGGAAAATAATCTTCCACGGGACGATTGTTTATCGTGATTTCGCCGGTCCCGGGCTCCAGCCAGGTTCTGGCAATCGCATTTTTTCTTTTTCCGGTTGCGTAATAAAGATTTTCTTTTGGCATCGAGTTCCTCAGTTAATTAAATGAATATTTCGGGTTCTTTAGGAAATTGGCAAAACCTCGGGCTTCTGGGCTTCGTGCGGATGCTTTTCACCGGCGTACACTTTCAGCTTTTTAAATAGCTTCCGCCCAAGTTTGTTTTTGGGCAGCATGCCCTTAACCGCCAGGCGAACGAGCTCTTCCGGTTTTTTCTCCAAAAGTTCCTTGGCATTCGTTTGCTTAAGGCCGCCGATATAGCCGCTGTGACGATAATAGATTTTCTGGTCCATTTTTCGGCCGGTCAAAACGATTTTGTCGGCATTTATGACAATCACCCAATCACCGGTATCG
>JASFIU010000002.1:0-42603 GCA_050122495.1 Desulfobacterales bacterium
CAAATGAGCTATTGATAATTAGCCACGGACCCGTCTTCGCTCTGGCGAGCTTCGCCGCGGCGAAGACGGGTCTGTGGCTAATTTAATAAATGCGGAAAAGCGGGCTCTGGATGTGGGATTTTTTGCATTGCGGACAGCGCCCGGGACGGGTAAAGCGCTTACGATCTTCAAACACAAACCCGCATGCCAGACACTTTGCAGGTGTAATCACGATTTTTTTATCTTGAGAAGCTACCGATCGGGCGATGTGAGTTAAATGCGCATAAACTTCTTTTTCGGAAATCCCCACTTCCCCGGAAATCTCCCGGGCACTCATCTCCGCCTCACTCAATAGTATTATGATTTTCTGTCTGAGGGTGGGCATGGTCTTCAATTATTTAGGTTTCAGGTGTCAGTGTTCAGGTGTCAGGAATGAGCAGGTGAAAGGATTCAAGCCTCAACTTCTATGTTTCTTTTCCTGACACCTGACACCCGACACCTGAAACCTCTTCTTTTAACAGACAACACGCAATTTTATATTCCGGCACCCCATCGGCTGTATAGCTTAAATTTTGGGGCTGGATCAGTTTATTCATCACGCAGCCCTCCGGAATATTTAGCTTGAACAAATCGCTCTCATTGAGGCTTTCAACCTCACCCAACATATTGTCTTTGAACTCCAGGCTGTGGAGGGGATAGTCCTCACAAAGGGGGCACCGATAGACCCTGCCGTTTGGGAATATAAAGTAATTCTGAGAAACCAGCCCGGCACACTCAAAGCGTTCTTCCGGTTCCAAAAAAACCTTCGGAAAGCTGACGGTTACACCATGCCCGGCCACTTTTTGAGCCACGGCCGGAATGATCTCGAGCCATTTAGATTTGGAAACCTGAAGCGTTTGCCCGGGGTCTTTGGTTGATCTGCTTAAAGCGGCTTTGCCCCGCAGCCCGATTACCTGAATGAAAAACCTGTCGAGGCCCAAATTCTTTATTAGGGACGGCATCAATTCGAGTTCATGGATGTTCATCATACTGACCGTGTAAATCAGGCTGGCAGCAAAGCCTTTATCAACCGCCTTTTGGATGCCCTTCAGACAGATATCGTAGGACCCTTCGCCTCGAATCCGATCATTGGTTTCGCGGGTGGCGCCATCGAGGCTGAAACTGAAAAAATCCACCTCCCGGCAGCTGACCCGGCTAAGGATATCATGAAACAGATATCCATTGGTATCTACTGTGATAGAAACGAAACCGCGGTCTTTGGCATATTTAACGGCGCCGGCCAGATCCGGGTGCAGGCTGGGCTCACCGCCCAGGAAGATGACATTGGTTGCGGCGCTAATGGAAGCGAATTGATCCAGCCAGGCCTTGATGGTGGCCAGGGGCAGATTTTCCTTGCCTTGCTGTTCGGGATTAATATAGCAGTGCCGACATCGGAGGTTGCATTTTGTTAGGATGTGAAAAAAAAGATTGGAGGCGTTCTTGGAGAAGGCTACGGTTTTTCTGGCGGTCATATTTGTTCAATCAACCGTTTAACTTTCTTTTTGGTCGCAATCAGCTCTTCGTTGGTGGCGCGCAGCCGAATGGACATGAATTCAGCGAATATGCGGTAAAGCAACAACAAAAAATCCAATTTTTCATCCTGGGTGTTGCCGGCTGACATTCTTCTTTTTGCGGATGTGTCAACGGCCAGACACATGGTTTCACCGATCGCATAAACGGATGCCGATCGGCTCAGGCTGTCGATAACACGCATTTCACCGAAAATTTCACCTTTCGAATCAATGGTGCCGATTTCCATCCCTTCTTTGGTAATTCGTATTTTGCCGGAAAGCAGAAAGTATAGCCAGGGATCAAAATCACCTTCTTTGATGATCAGCTCGCCGTCCTCATATTCCCGGATTTTACTGAGCCGCAACAACTTTCCCAGGCTTTTGGTTTCAAAATTCCTAAGCGCTGGAATGGTCAATAATTTTTGAATATTTTCAATATTATCTTTCAGGTACCTGGATTCAAGCATGAATTCCTCCCGGCGACGGCGGCCGTCTTAAAATGAGCGCAACATTACTATTTTATACCGCAGACGCTAAAAGGGCAAGGAGGAAATCATAACAATCTGTAATTATAGTATATTTTATATATAATTTGATGGACAGTCATGTCCCGGCAACTTAGGTGTCTAAGGCCTGGAGGTTTCAGGTGTCAAGTTTCGGGTGTCAGAATTGATCGACCTGACACCTGAACACTGAAACCAGACACCTGCTAGTTGAAAACTAGCAAGTGACTTCCAGGCAATGCTTTGACACCTCCTCATCAAAACTCACCGGATAACAACCATCAAAGCAGGCCTTGCAAAAATGTTGCTCCGGATTTTCGATTCCGGTTGACTGCAATAGGCCTTCAATACTGAGGTAGTGCAGCGAGTCGAGGCCTAAATAATTTTTGAGTTCTTCCACCGATTTGCGGGCAGCGATCAGTTCCCCGCGGGTGGAAAAATCGATGCCGTAATGACACGGAAAGCGATGCGGCGGTCCGGCAACCCGCATGTGTACGCGCCGGACACCCAGTTTGCGCAGGGACTTCACCCGGGTTTTGATGGTCGTGCCTCTGATAATGGAATCTTCAATAATAATCAGATCTTTGCCTTTGAGAAGTTCTTTCACGGGATTGAGCTTAATCCGCACACCGAAATCCCGCATACTCTGCGTGGGTTGGATAAATGTGCGGCCGACATAGTGATTTCGAATCATTCCCATCTCAAATGGAATACCGGATTCCTCATGATAACCCAGGGCGGCATAGGTTCCGGAATCCGGAAACGGCATCACCAGATCAGCATCTACGGGCGCCTCCTGGGCCAGGTGCCGCCCATGGGCCTTGCGGGTCAGATAGACATTTCGGCCGAATATCGTACTATCCGGTCGCGCAAAATAAATAAGCTCAAAGATGCAGAAGGCGCGGTTTGGTCCAGCGGGGATTTGGATGCTTTTGATGCCGTCTTCACCAATGATGACAATTTCCCCGGGATTGATTTCACGAATAAACTCGGCTTCCACCAGATCAAACGCGCAGGTTTCTGATGCCAGCAGATAATTGCCGTTGAGTTTGCCCAAACAGAGGGGCCGGAAACCCTGGGGATCTTTCATCCCGACGACTTCACCCTTGCTGGTCAGCATAACAATAGAAAAAGCGCCCTCCAGCCTGGAAACCGATTCAACGAGCGCCTGTTCAAAACCGAGCTTCAGGTTTTTGACGAAAAGATGTAAAAAAATCTCGCTGTCCATCGTGGACTGAAAGATAGAACCGGCCTGCTCGAGCTCATTTTTTAGAATGTGGGCATTGGTAAAATTGCCGTTGTGGGCAACCGCATAAGACTTTTTGCGGTGGTGAACCCGAAAGGGCTGTGCATTGGTCAATATGGAACTGCCGGTGGTCGAATAGCGTACATGCCCCACGGCGCTTCCGCCGTCCAGCTGGGCCAATTGATCCATGTCGAAAACATCCGATACCAGCCCCATGCCTTTGTGCTCAACAATCTGCATATCCCTGGCGACCGCAATGCCGGCACTTTCCTGGCCCCGGTGTTGCAGCGCATAGAGGCCAAAATACGTCAGCGCCGCAGCTTCGGGATGATCGTAAATTCCAAAAATGCCGCAGGCTTCCCGCGGCTTTTCTTCATCGAAATGTGACATTTGATACTTGGAAGGCGTTGGTTTCGTATTCCTCATTTATCGAAGTACTCCAAATAAAAGTATTGCATTAAAGACTGTATACATCTATTTACGGCAAATTAATTGACTCGGTGTAAAAACCGAGGAGGAGTACGAGTACGACCCCGAGGACGAAAAATGTGGAGTTGAAAATCCTACTCGTCCTCGTGCTCGTGCTCGTCCTCGAAAAACGACAAGATCTCCAAATTCAGTTCTTTGGCGAGTATTCGGTTGCGCCACCACAACTGGGTTTCATGATTTAGGCCTTTTAAATTCCAGCATTATACTCCTGCAGGGTCTTGACATTCAGTTTTTTTCCCCGCAGCCTTTCGATCGCTTTGTAAATCGCCATCCCGCCCGCGGTTGTCGTTGCGTATGGGATTTTATAGCGCAGGGAATTCCGTCGGATATAATATCCGTCCCGTCGGGTTTCGCCGCCGACCGAGGTATTGATGACCAGCTGGATCTCTGCATTTTTTATCGCATCAACAACGTGGGGCCGCCCCACGGAAACTTTGTTGATGCGTTTATTGGCGATGCCGTGCTCGGCTAAATATTTAGATGTGCCATGGGTCGCCATAATTTGAAAGCCGGCATCCCGAAACCTGGCAGCCAGGGGCAGGACCGTTTTTTTATCATTATCGATTACGCTGATAAAAACCGTGCCCGTTGTCGGAAGGTTTTGACCGGCCCCCAATTGGGCCTTGGCATAAGCAGAACCGAAATCTAAGCCGATTCCCATGACTTCCCCGGTGGATTTCATCTCAGGACCCAGTAAGATATCCACATCCGGAAAGCGGTCAAACGGCAGCACGGCTTCTTTAACCGAGATGTGCTCGGGAACAATCTCCGCGGTCAAACCCAGTTCCTGCAGGGATCGGCCGAGCATCACCTTGGTCGCCAGCTTGGCTAAGGGCACACCGGTGGCTTTGCTGACAAACGGAATGGTCCGCGATGCCCTCGGATTGACTTCCAGGACATACAGTTGGCCGTCCTTTAAGGCATACTGAACATTCATCAAACCGATCACGTTCAATTCAGCCGCCATGGCTTTGGTCGCCCGGGTCATTTGTTCGATAAATTGCGGTTCGATATTGACCGGCGGTAGCACACAGGCTGAATCCCCGGAATGGACCCCGGCCTCTTCGATATGCTCCATGATACCGCCGATAATGGTGGTGTGGCCATCGCAGATGGCATCCACGTCGAATTCAAAAGCATCTTCAACGAATTTATCGATCAAGACCGGATATTCCGGTGAGGCCATGATCGCCAGATGGGTATAATTTTTAAGTGCGGCTTGATCATAGACGATTTTCATTGCCCGACCGCCCAGCACATAAGAGGGCCGCACAACGACCGGATAACCGATGGTTTCAGCAACCTTAACGGCCTCTTTTACCGTTAAGGCCGTGCCGTTGGCCGGTTGAATCAGACCGAGCTTATTGAGCATGGACTGGAAAAGCTTGCGGTCTTCGGCACGGTCGATGCTTTCGGGCTGGGTGCCCAGGATCGGAACCCCGGCGGCATGCAGCCCCACGGAAAGATTTAGTGGAGTCTGGCCTCCGAATTGAACAATGACCCCCATCGGTTTTTCGGTTTCGACAATATGGAGCACATCCTCTTTGGTCAGGGGTTCAAAATATAATTTATCGGAAGTGTCATAATCCGTGCTGACGGTCTCCGGATTGCTGTTGACCATGATGCTTTCAATGCCTTCCTCACGCAATGCAAAAGATGCGTGCACGCAGCAATAGTCAAATTCAATTCCCTGACCGATGCGGTTGGGTCCGCCCCCGAGAATCATCACCTTTTTACGATCTGAAACTCGGGCCTCATTTTCTAATTCATAGGTTGAGTAATAATATGGCGTGGCCGCCTTAAATTCAGCTGCACAGGTATCCACCAGTTTATACACCGGGCGCAGTTTTAAATCGATGCGCCGTTTTTTAATGTCCGCTTCACGCAGCGTGGTTAGATGTGCCAGCTGGACATCTGAAAAGCCCCATTCCTTGGCCTGTTTCAAAAGCGCATCCGACAGTTTTGTGCCGGCCTTTTGAATTTCAAGCTCCAGGGCAACAATCTGCGCGAGCTGATGAATAAACCAGGGATCGATTCCGCTCAATTTATAGATCGATTCAATCGACATCCCCTGCAGCAATGCATAGCGCAGGTAAAACATGCGCTGGGAGTTGGGTGAGGTTAGTTTTTGCTCGATTTCGGTTCTGGAGGGCAAACGGTTTTGGGTGTTCCCGCCCTCGGAAAAATCTTTACCATCGGCTCCCAGTCCGTAACGGCCGGTTTCAAGGGAACGCAAGCCCTTTTGAAGGGCCTCTTTGAAAGTCCGGCCGATGGCCATCGTTTCGCCCACCGATTTCATCGATGTGGTCAAAAAGTCCTCGGTCTCGGGAAACTTTTCAAAGGTCCAGCGGGGAACCTTGACCACGCAGTAATCCAGGGTGGGTTCAAAAGAGGCCAGCGTTTCACCGGTAATATCGTTGGAAATTTCATCCAGGGTGTAGCCGACCGCCAGTTTAGCTGCAATTTTGGCAATCGGAAATCCGGTGGCTTTAGAGGCCAGGGCAGAACTGCGCGATACCCTGGGATTCATTTCAATGACCACCATCTCCCCATCTTCGGGATTGACGGCAAATTGAACATTTGAGCCGCCGGTATCCACCCCGATTTCGCGTATGATCGCGATGGAGGCATTGCGCATGATCTGGTATTCTTTATCGCTGAGGGTTTGCGCCGGGGCCACCGTGATGCTGTCTCCGGTGTGAACCCCCATGGGGTCCATATTTTCGATCGAGCAAATGATTACCACATTGTCCTGTTTGTCCCGCATGACCTCCAGTTCATACTCTTTCCAGCCCATCACCGATTCTTCAAGCATCACCTGCCCGATCAGGCTGGCATCCAGGCCGGCTCTGGAAAGTTTGTAGAGGTCATCGGAATTATAAGCCACACCGCCGCCGGTACCGCCCAGGGTAAAACCGGGACGCACAATGATAGGGAATCCGATATCGTCGGTAATTTTACGGACTTCGCCCATGGTTTGGGCGATCCCGCTGTTCGGAATCCGCAGCCCGATGTTGGTCATGGCCTTGCGAAAAAGATCGCGGTCTTCCGCCTTCTTAATCGCGGGTATAGAGGCACCGATCATTTCGACGTTGAATTTATCCAGAATCCCTGCTTTGGCGACTTCGATTGCCGTATTCAAACCGGTTTGCCCGCCAAGGGTCGGCAGCAAGGCATCCGGCTTTTCCCGTTCAATAATCATCGCCACGGCTTCGGGTGTAACCGGTTCGATATAGGTCCGATCGGCTGTTTCCGGGTCGGTCATGATGGTGGCCGGATTGGAGTTTACCAGAATGACTTCGAACCCCTCTTCCTTAAGGGCCTTACAGGCCTGGGTGCCGGAATAGTCGAACTCACAGGCCTGGCTGATGATGATCGGGCCGGCCCCAATGATTAAAATTCGATGGATGTCTGTTCGTTTGGGCATAAATGCTCACTTTGTTCGCAGCTAAAGGAGCGCTACGCTTTAAGATCACTTCGTTTGAGGAGCGCTGCGCTTTAGGCTTAAAAGCCCGCCTCAATCCTAAAGTTCCGAAGGAACGCGCCTCGAGGCCCAGAGGGCCGCTCCTCTAGTTTCCGCCGCAGGTGGAGACGATCTTTGATGCGTTATCGCATCAATTCCTTAAACTCATCAAAGAGATAACGTGCATCGTGCGGACCAGGAGATGCTTCAGGATGGTATTGCACCGAAAATATCGGGTATTTTCGGTGCCGAAATCCTTCCAGGGTATTGTCATTTAGGTTGATGTGAGTGATTTCAACATCATTTTCCCGAAGTGATTCCGAATCAACTGCAAATCCATGGTTCTGGGACGTGATTTCAACCCTCCCGGATCGAAAATTTTTGACCGGTTGATTAGCACCCCGATGGCCGAATTTCAACTTAAAAGTTTCGGCACCCAGCGCCAGCCCGAGGATCTGGTGACCGAGGCAGATACCGAAAATGGGTCGGTAGTCCAGTAACGCGCGAATCGTTTCAATTGCATCACTGACCGGCTCCGGGTCCCCCGGACCGTTTGAGAGAAAAATGCCATCGGGCGCCATGGCTTCGATGGTGTCGGCGGGGGTGGCAGACGGCACCACCACCAGTTCAAAGCCGGCCTGTTCAAGTTGCCTCAGGATATTAAATTTGATGCCAAAGTCAAATGCAACCACCGACCGTTTTGCACCACGATGCTGCCAGATGGTTTTATCCAGCGGGCGGCTGTCGGGGCTAAAAAATTGCGGCTTGCCCTTATGCCAGTAAAAGGGATCCGGGGTCGTTACCACCTTTGCCAGGTTTAGGCCCGTCATTTTCGGTATTTGATTGGCTCTTTTCACCAAAGAAGCCGGCGTTAAATCCTCAGTGGAAATAATCGCCCGCATGGCGCCGGCATTGCGGATATGTCTTGTAATGGCGCGGGTATCCAGGTGTTCGACACCTAAGATGTCGTGGCTTACCAGGTAATCGGCCAGCGTGGCCGTCGATCGGAAATTGCTGGGATAGGACTGATATTCCTTAATTAAAAAGGCCGCAACCTGTATGCGACCGGACTCAATATCTTCAGGATTAATCCCGTAGTTTCCAATAAGCGGATAGGTCATAACGACCATTTGGCCGCTATAAGAGGGGTCGGTCAGTACTTCCTGATATCCGGTCATGCTGGTGTTGAATACAACCTCGCCTGAAGCTTCGCCTTTTCCGGTGAAAGACCGGCAAGCAAACGTGCGGCCGTCCTCTAGTGCTAATAGTGCATCCATAGAAATAATATTTTGTTAGATTGGTTGTATTGGTTTTATTCGTTTAATTGATTCAATTTGTTTAGAGCATTTGGTTCTTAAACTCAAGCCGTTTAACCAATAGAACCCATCAAACCAATTAGACTAATTCAAACTACTCTATAGGTGTGTTTTCGACCAGATCCCACACACCGCAGGGACAGGCACCGGCACAGAAGCCGCAACCGATACAGAGGTCTTCATCTACGACATATTCATAAGCGTTACTTTCCAGATCTTTTCTGCTGATGGCAGACTGCGGGCAAACCGACACACAGATGCCGCAGTCCCGGCAGTCACCGCAGGAGGAGCATTGCGACCCGCAGTGATCCAGATCCGCAAATTCGGTAATCCGGGGATCAAAATATTCCAAGGTTACCCGCTGTCGATCGATCATTTCGCGCTTTTCAGAAGCCGGCTTTTTGCCTTCAAACCTATCGCCGATGGTCTGCGCGACGATTCGGCCGGCGCCAATGGCTTCGGTCAGCAACCCTGGCTGGACGACATCACCAATGGCAAAAATCTGGGCATCTGAGGTCTGGTAAGAGTCATTTACTTTAACAAAATCATTTTCGATGGCAATATTTTCGGGAATAAACTCAAGGTCCGGCACATCGCCAATGGAAACAATGACCGTATCGGCAGGCACCTCTTCTCCGGTGGTCAATTTCACGCCCGATTTGGTAATTTCCTGCGTAAATACCGGCCATGAAAATTCTGCCCCCGCCGCCTCGGCGGCTTCTCTTTCTTTGCCGAAAGATGCCGGTTCCTGAATATCCAGCAGGGTAATTTTTTTAGCGCCCAGTCGATGGGCTTCAGCCGCCGCATCACAGCCCACATTACCGGCTCCGATAATAACCACATTTTTGCCCACCTTGGTTTTATTCTGCTTAGCGGCTGTCAGGAAATCAAGGGCGGTGATAGCCCTATCATTGCCCGGAACTGGAAGGTTTCTGGGTTTCTGAGCACCGGTGGCTATGACGACAAAATCAAAATCAGCTTTAAGCTGGGTAATGTCTTTGGGCCCCAGAGGCTGTTGAAGATTTACCTGGGGAATCACCTCTTTGACCCGTTGCATCTCTTTGGTGATTACTTTTTTAGGAATGCGGCTTTCGGGAATCACCCGCGTGATTTTACCACCTAAAGATTTCGCCACCTCGTAAATCGTGACCTGATGCCCCTGACGGCGCAGCTGCCAGGCCACCGAAATTCCTGCCGGGCCCCCACCGATAACCGCAATCTTTTTATCGGTTTCCGGGGGTAGATCGGGCAGTTTGGCCTTGATGCTGGACTGACCCAGCTGGGTGACATCCACCGGAGCCATGGCTGAGATCTGCCGTGAACAAGATTGCATACAAAGGTTGGGACACAAGTACCCGCAAATCGATGCCGGAAAGGGCGTATAGCCCAGCGCCAGATCAACGGCTTCATCCACGCGTCCTTCACGGATCAAACGCCATCTTTCCTGAACAGGAATACCGGTTGGGCAGGTCGCCTCACAGGGTGCGGCGTATTTGCGGTTTTCCCAGACCGGAACAAATCGCCGTAGCAAGCTGTTGGTGATTAAGGGAATGGGGCTTCGATCCAGATGGGTAAGATCGCCAATTAGCCCGCCCTGCCCCAGCTCCTTTTCCCAGGTGCGCGTGCGAAATGAATGCATCGATCGCATCGGGCTGGAAATTTTTTCCTGGGGTGTGCGTGCGACTAAAAGCTGCCACTGCTCTCTGTCGGAAAAGAATTTCGTCAGCTCGGATCGATCGATCTGTTTCAGGAAAACCTTTAAATTCTCGGTCAGCCAGTTCCAATCATCGTCTTTAATGGGAACCAGTTTCGCATCGGTCTGGCTGTAGCCGACATGAGGACCCCGGAAGAACACTTTTCCACCGACCATGCCGACAAAGGGCCGATATCCCAGAATGTTATCCGGGTTCTGGGGCCCATGTCCGCAAATTACGGCAATTCCTCCTGCCATAAATTCACCGAAGTAGTCACCGGCAGAGCCCAGCACCCAGAGCTCGGGCGGTTCAAAACGCGGATTATGTTTGGTCATGGTCATACCGCGCGCACCGATATTGCCGTCAATAAAAATTTTGCCCTGGGCCATCGCATTGGCGCAGCCATTGCCGGCATTTCCATGGATGACGATTTCGGCTCCGGCATTGAGCCAGCCGACATCATCTGAGGCTGGCCCCAGGACTTCGATAAGGGTGTTGGGAAAGCCCATGGAGCCCACTCGTTGTCCCGGGTGTCCGGAAATTTTGATGTGCACCGGTTCATTTCCGGCACACCAGAGCCGGCCGCCGATACCATGCTGACCGAAGGCATTAACTTCTATCGAGCGCTGACCCTGGGCAACCGCTTCCTGAATCTGCTCTTCAAGTATCCTTGATTCCAGTCTTTCTCCGCTGAATTTACCCGAAATCACTCTGGGGGGTTTATCGTTAACCGTGACTTGGTTATCCATTTATGGTCTCCAAACTATAGAATAGTGCCTAAAGTTGGAAGTGACTAAAGTGACTAAAATTTTAAAAGGATAGAATCCGATTTAACTTTAGCTCACTTTAGTTCACTCTAGTCACTTTAGCTCACTCGGGTTTTATTGGTTTTATTAGTTTGATTGGTTTAGACACGATCGCTGGTCCTGACGTTAACCAATTGAACCCATCAAACCAATTAAACGAATTAAACAACATACTTGATCTTCAATCGCTCCGCCACATTGGGATCATCGATACCCAATGCATCGGACATGCCGATGGGCAATGATGTGGATCGCCCCAGCGGCGCGACTATTTTTTTAAGTTCAGTATCAAAACTCAAATAAAGGTCCACCAGACGCTGGGCCACCTGCTCAGCATCAAGGCGCCGATACAGCCGCGGGTCCTGGGATGTTATGCCCTTGGGACAAAGTCCGATATTGCAGATGTTGCAGCGGTCGGATTCCGAGCCCAGACAGCCGGCAGCCGCCTGCATAACATATTTTCCGATTTGTACGCCGCTGGCGCCCAGCATGATTAACGCGGCGGCATTGGCCGCTAGATTTCCGTTTTTGCCGATGCCGCCACCGGCAAACAAAGGCACCTGGTTTTGCATGCCCAGCTGCACCAGGGTCAGATATCCATCGCGAATATTGCTGGCGATGGGGTGCCCCATGTGATTCATGGAAACATTATAGGCAGCACCCGTCCCACCGTCCTCACCGTCAATCGCCAGTCCTGCAGCATAGGGATTGCGGGTTAGGTTGTTCAAGACCGCCATCGCCGTCGAGGTGCCTGAAATTTTCGGATAGACCGGCACACGGAAACCCCAGGCCATGTACATGGACTGGATCATTTTGGCCACCGATTCTTCAATCGAATATTTGGTCTGATGGGTAGGCGGGCTGGGCAGGTTCACACCGGTGGGCACGCCCCGGATGGCGGCAATCAGCTTGTTGACCTTGTACCACATCAGCAACCCGCCATCGCCGGGTTTGGCGCCCTGTCCATACTTGATCTCGATGGCACAGGGGTCTTCTTTCATCTCCGGAATGGCGTGAATAATTTCATCCCAGCCGAAGTATCCGCTGGCAATCTGCAGGATGACATATTTTAAAAACCGGGACCGCAACAGCCGCGGCGGGCATCCGCCTTCCCCGGTACAGACCCGCACCGGCATGCCCAGTTCTTCGTTTAAATAGGCCACCCCCATCTGCAATCCTTCCCACATGGTGGGTGACAGGGCGCCGAAAGACATGGCCCCGATGATCAACGGATAGATTTCACGGACCGGCGGAATCCAGCCGTTCACGCTTAAAAATTTCAGATTGTCTTCGGGCGGCAAAACGCGTCCCAGCAACGTGCGCAGTTCAAACTCGTGGCGGCCGGCATCCAGGGCCGGGTCGGTTAACATGGAGATCCGGATAAATTTCAGGCGATCTAAAACGCCGCCAGCCACATTGCGACGTCCGCCTCTTCTGCGGGGCTGGCCGCCCTGGTCGACATGAAATTTGAGCTTGTCGCTTTCATCGCTTCGACAGGGAACGATGCAGTCATTGGGGCAAACCATGGTACACATGGCACAGCCGATGCACCTGTAGGCCGGGTCTGTTTTTTGCCGAATACCATAATAGCTCGTATAGGCCATCACCGGAGCCTGCGTCAGGTCCGACGGTGGCTCGAGCAGCCGCTTGCGAAATACCCCCAGTTCAATTGCATTTACAGGACACACGGCGGTGCATTTGCCGCAAAGGGTGCATTTTTGCTTATCCCATAAAATCTGCCACGGTAAGTCCCTGATGCTCAGTGTGGAAGGGGTAATGGGTCTTTCTGGTTCCATAACGTAACCTCCTGACGATCCGGACCGACATAGACCGTATCCAGATGCATCGGTTGAAAATCTTTGCTTTTATCCCGATTGGGAATGGCGGCGTCCAGACCACAAATCTCAGAAGAAAACGCAAAGATGCCTGGCTTACCACCGACAACGCCGGGTCGCAGTTTCTTGCGATCCTGTACCATAAACACACTATGGTCTGGCAGACAGCCGATAACGCAATTGGGCCCGTCGATGATCAGCGGCCGGCAGGTTTGCTTCAGATTCTTTAAAAAATCGCTGTTCGGATGATCGACCAAATCTGAATCCTGCAAGGGTGTAATCAGGTGTTTATATGTTTCAATTCCAAGTCCGAGTTTGGTAACTGCATAGTGCAGGATATGCGTAAAAACCTCTGAATCCGACTCATAGCCGGTGTATCCTGGAAAGCCTCTTGATTCCAAAAAGGATCGGATCGGAACAAATGCCGTATTTTCTCCGTTGGTCATGGTTGAATACCCCTGAATGAAAAACGGATGACAGGCATACAGCGTGATGGCATAATTGGTGTTCTGCCGGCCCTGAGCCATGATCACTCTGGCAAAAAGCTCTTTGCGGTCCAGGTTCAGATGCTGAGCAATGAGCATGGGATCCCCGATTTCCTTTATCATAATCACATCCGGCCAGAAGGAGAAAACAATCATGTCATTTTGTTCCTGCCCCATCGTTCTGAGCTGAAGCCGGATTTTTAGGAGTTGATCATAGAGTTCCGCCTGGCTGAAATCCTCCCACTCTTCCGGGTATTCATATGCCCGGATCAGATATACATCCCGCTTGGGAACACCGGGAGGAGGTGTTTTAGGTAGCTTAACCGAGATTTTATATTTGGTCATAAAGCCGATATCCATCATGAATGTGTCCAGGCGCTTTAGCCCTTTATCGCTGAAGATTCCCGACAAAATCGGGGCGTCTTTCATCTCATCAAACGGCCCGCCAAGATCCCGCAGAAAAATCCCGACGCCGGAACAATCATGACCCTCACGCATGACATCAAGCGCATCCAGCGCAACCATTGGTGATAGCGGCTCCTTGCTGGTGATGGCAAATAAGCGGCACATGGTAATTGATCTCCTTTTTCAGTATAAAATTAAAAATAAAAAATCCTGCCGGGGCAAAAACTGACAGGGGTGCGATCTCCATTGCGATCGAACCGGTAAGTTGCAGCAATGTAGATCAGATCCGTCAGGTTAGCGCTTGGGGCAGGAAGTACTGCAAATTATGGTAGTCAAGAAATTCATCATCAGAATCTTTATGGGAGGTTATCGGAGTCGAATAGCGGGCCCGGGAGTCACCTTCGAGAATCATCGGACCGGCTGTAAAACATGCGGGGCATCATATTGGAATGGTTCCCGAATCAAAATTGGGATTAAATATGAATACGTTATAATGCCAGCCAACATCGTTCATCGTTCCCTTGCGGGAAATGATGAATTTAGCATTGCGCTCCTTTTAAATTTTAATAAAACCCCCTTCCAAAATACAATACGTTTAGTTTTCAATCGCTTGTATCATATAAACATCATTTGAAAAACAAAAAATTGATATAGATCAACGAATCATCCAAACGATTCAAATTGGCGCTAAGAAATCTTCAGCAATGTCCGTGCCAGAGCGGCGCGCATCACAACCCATTATAATGACTAGGAATATGGATCATGTAAAATATAACAGACAAAAAATCCCACATAATTGTAATGGCAAGCTCCTTAAATTTACAAAAACGTAAGAATTAAGCCCATTTTCACCAGCCCCAATTAACCGCACCCGTTGCGGTGATCAACTGACTGCCGCCTTCAGAAGAAAATAAGCAGAATCGATAGGACGACATTTTTTCACCCCAAATCAAGATTCATCCGACAAAATCGCTTATCGTGTGTGTTGGCTACCGCAAGAAAATTTATTTAATAATCTGCATCACTCCTAAAATTAAAATTTGCTGGTCATTTTAATCAATCTTTCCTGATGGTTGTTCGGGTTCTTTCTCGGACGCTTATCTTTTTGACAAGTCAACCGCTTTATTTTATATATATTAGGTTAACTTCCTAATCAGAGTTCTACCCCTAATATGGTGGCTGCCACAATTTGATTTATCTGATTGCCAAATCTTCTCCAATCTTAAAATGTTCATATGGACATCAGGCTAGTTTAGGAGAAGAATATTAGGCGAAATTTAGAATCGTTTAGACACAAAGGTGGGAACGGTCATGTATATCAAACAATCGGAGCTTTTTGCAGGGACCAGTATGGATTTCGTAAAAAAATTCATGGACATTTCAGAAATGTCTTCCCATAAGAAAGGTGAGATGCTTTTCAGCGAAAAAGATCCGGCGAAGTTTTTTTTTATTCTGCTCAATGGGCGCGTAAAATTAAGTGTGGGAGAGCCGAAACAGGCGGTTTATAACGCTTCCCGCAATGGGGAAGCTTTTGGATGGTCAAGTCTCATCGGGGGAGATGTTTACTCTGCTTCGGCGGAATGTATCGAACCGACCAAATTACTAAAAACCAGCAGTGATAAATTATCGCGAATTTTAAACGCAGATCCCGACAATGGGATTATTTTCTTCAAACAACTTGCCGCCACCCTTGGCAACCGGTTGCTTGAAACGTATAAGATGATTACACCCAAAACTGGAGATACCAAATAACATAAACTTAGGATTGGGGTTTCGGGTGTCAGGTGTCAGGTGTCAGAAATGCAAAATCTGAAACCTGAACACTGAAACCTAAAACCAGTGAAAGGAGATCGTTATGCCAGACAATCCTTTAAACCACATAAAGAAGCCTGGATTAACCCGGCGTGATTTTTTATGGCTGTCATCGCTGGCCGCCGCCGGCTATGTGTTCGGGTGCGCCACGGATCCGGTAACGGGAAAAAAGCAGTTCATGCTGGTATCCGAAGATACCGAAATTCAAATCGACAAACAGTATTCACCGCTTCAGTTTTCCTCAGATTTCGGGGAAGTGCAGGACAGCCAATTAAACCGCTACGTCAGCCAGATCGGAGACAAGATGGCCGCATCATCCCATCGACCCCATATGCCGTATACATTTCGGGTGGTCAACGCCACCTATATCAATGCCTATGCCTTTCCCGGCGGCAGCATTGCCGCCACCCGCGGCATCATGCTCTCGCTGGACAACGAAGCCGAACTGGCCGCCCTGCTGGGCCACGAACTGGGCCATGTAAACGCCCGACACTCAGCCGAGCAGATGTCTAAAGGTCAGTTAACCCAGGCGATTGTTGGCGGAATTTCGACAGTGGCCGGAACCCAGAATGCGGCGCTGGGAGACTTGGCCGGCCAGCTGGGCCAGATTGCCGGCGGCGCCCTGCTGGCGTCTTACAGCCGGGATAACGAACGCGAAGCCGATGCCCTGGGGATGGAATATATGGTCGGCGCCGGCTATGGTTCCGAGGGCTTTGTCGGGCTGATGGACATGCTGAACAGCCTGTCCAAACACAAATCCGGTTCTGTCGAGCTTTTGTTTGCCACCCATCCGATGAGTTCGGAGCGTTACGATACGGCTGTCCAAATGGCAAATACAACCTATTCATCTTCGCTTAAAGGGCCTTTACACCGCGAGCGCTACATGGACCATACCGCCCGCTTACGGTCCCAAAAAGGGGCGATTGAAGAGATTGAAAAAGGGCAAAAGGAAATGGCCCAGAAAAAATATGATGCCGCCAGCAATCATTTTCGTCGGGCCTTGAAACAGGCGCCCAATGATTATGTTGCCCTATGCATGATGTCGATAAGCAATCTGGCCCAGAAAAAATATGCGGTCGCTCGTCAGTATGCCGAGATGGCCCAAAAGTCCTATCCCAAAGAAGCCCAGGCCTATCATCTCAGCGGCTTTTCCAAAATTCAGCTGAAGGATTTCGAGGGTGCTTATGAAGAATTTAACACCTACGAATCGCTGCTGCCCGGAAATCCAAACGTCATTTTTTTTAAAGGTTATTGCCAGGAAGGCATGGAACAGATCGAGCCGGCGGCCGAAGAATACAAGCGCTACCTGCAGGTGGTCCAGCAGGGAAAGTACGCCCAGCATGCCTATAAACGGTTGGTGGATTGGGGGTATATTAAGTAACCCAGAATGGAGTAATGGAGTAAAATTAATTGTGGATTTTAGATTGCGGATTGCGGATTGAAATATCAAACATATCGCATATTCAAAATCCGCAATCCGAAATCTGCATTCCGAAACCTTGAGTACTCCATCACTCCAAAAGACCTCCCACTTGGCAACATAATTGATTTTGGCAACGAATGTGGATGTTGGATAAAACTTGACCAAAGATGATTAACCTTCCCGAAATACTTGTTCAGGACCTGGAACGGAAGTGGGAAGAGTTCAAGCAATCATCTGCCGCAAAAAAAATTAATCTTCCCAAAGACCCGTCGATTAAAACAGCACTTCAGCGCGTATTTGTATTCAGCGATTTTGTGGCTGAAAACTGCACCCGCAACCCTTCTCTATTATTCGATCTTATCAGCAGCGGAGATCTTCAAGGACGCTATTCCAAAAACGATTATGATCAAAGGCTTGCAAAAGCCCTCGTTGATGCGGAGGATGAGGCGGCTTTAATCCGCATCTTGCGATCTTTTCGCTGCCGGGAAATGACGCGAATTGCATTTCGCGACCTGGCCGGCTGGAATCATCTGGCCGATACCGTCACTGATCTCTCCGGCCTGGCCGATGCCTGTCTGGAGCGGACCACATCCATCCTTTACGGCTGGCTGTCTCAACAACTGGGCGAACCCACAGCCGAAGATGGCTCTCCCCAGCAGATGATTATTATCGGGCTCGGCAAACTGGGGGCACGGGAACTAAACTTTTCATCCGATGTGGATCTTATTTTCACTTACCCCAAGGCCGGTCATACAAGTGGAGCTGCCCAATCGATCAGCAATGATGATTTTTTTACCCGCCTGGGCCGTCAGCTTGTCAAAGTTATCAGTCAACCGACCGCAGATGGGTTTGTGTTCCGCACCGATCTGCGCCTGCGGCCCTACGGTGAAAACGGCCCTTTGGTGATGCATTTTGATGCGATGGAAAACTACTACGAAGAGCAGGGCCGCGAGTGGGAACGCTACGCGCTGATCAGAGCCAGAGTTGTCGCCGGAGACAGAAAAACAGGCAACCATCTGCTGGAACGGCTAAATCCTTTTATCTACCGCCGCTATCTCGATTACGGCGCCTTTGATTCACTGCGGGAAATGAAGCGAATGATATCTCTTGAAGTTAAACGCCAGGGTATGAAACACAACATTAAGCTGGGAAGGGGCGGAATCCGGGAAATTGAGTTCTTCGGCCACATGTTTCAACTGATTCGCGGCGGTGTTGCACCCGATCTTCAGCAGCGAAGCATCCAGAAGGTATTAAGGATTCTGGCCCGTGACAATCATATACCCAAAGCGGTTTGTGATGAGCTGGGGGACGCTTACGAATTTCTCAGAAATACCGAACACCGGCTGCAGGAATTTGCCGATCAACAAACTCATGAATTGCCTTTAAATGCAGCGGATCAGGAGCGTCTGGCGGCAGCGATGGGTTTCGCAGATCCGGAAAAATTCAGCTCCCGGCTTCAACAGCATCGCCACAATGTACACCGCCATTTTCAGATTCTGCTGGAAACCAAAGATTCTGAGTCCGAAAAACAGCAATCAGAAGAACAGCTCAAAGGTATCTGGCAGGGTTTGATCGGTGACAGTCAGGCACAAGAAATATTGGCGGGCGTCGGCTTTCATGAGCCTCTGGAGGTGTTGCGCCTGTTATCGTATTTGCGCAGCACATCCGGGTCAAGCACATCTGGTGAAACAGGCCGTCGGCGCCTGGAAAAATTGATTCCCCAGGTGCTCAGGGAAGTCGGTCACCAAAATAGACCAGAGATGATCCTCGGCCGAATTATCGATCTGATCAAATCGATTGGCGGGCGGATCAGCTATCTTGCGCTTTTACTTGAAAACCCGGATGCACTCATTCACCTGATCCAACTGGTGGAGGCCAGCCCCTGGATCGCCTCTTTTCTAGCCCAGCATCCGGTTCTTTTAGATGAGCTTCTGGACCCCCGCACCCTTTATGTACCGCCTGAAGCCAAGCAGATAGAGCTGGACTTGAAACAGCGCATGAGCCAGGCCCCTGCGGATGACCTTGAACATCAGATCGAGCAGCTATGTGTTTTTAAAGAAAGCAACGTCCTAAAGGTTGCCGCCGCCGATGTGAGCGGAGCCCTGCCCTTAATGCGTGTCAGTGACCATCTATCGGACATCGCCGAGACCGTGCTGGCTGAGGTCGTAAAAATGGCCTATGACCATCTGCAGGAAAGGCACGGCGCTCCGGCCTGCCTTCTGAACGGGGTATCCTGCGATCGCGGTTTTGCAGTTATCGCTTACGGCAAACTCGGCGGGCTCGAACTTGGGTACGGTTCGGATCTTGATCTGGTATTTCTGCACTCCGGAACCCAAGAGAAAACCCAGGGAAGCCAGCAGGCGATCGACAGCGGCCAATTTTATAACCGCCTCGGACAGCGTGTAATTCATATCCTGACTTCACATACACGGGCGGGCAGATTGTATGAAATTGACATGCGCCTGCGGCCCAGCGGGGTCTCCGGGGTCCTCGTCAGCCATGCGGATGGATTTCGGGATTATCAGCAGAACGAGGCCTGGACCTGGGAACACCAGGCGTTGATAAAAGCCCGGCCCATTCTTGGAGATCCACAGCTGACCGATCACTTTAAAAGCACCCGTAACAAAATCCTGGCTCGCAAACGCCACAAGCGCAAACTGCAACAGGAAGTGATCCGTATGCGCGAACGCATGCGCAAGGAACTTTTAAAACCCATGGCGGGGATGTTTGATCTCAAGCAGGATATTGGCGGAATCGTGGATATCGAATTTTTGGTCCAATATCTGGTGCTACTAAAATCGCATGAATATCGAGAATTACTGCAATGGACCGACAATGTGCGCCTGATCCAGACGTTGATCACGACCGGCGCGATAGATGAATATACAGCACACCTTTTAAAGCATGCCTATCTGATTTATCGAGCAGCAGCCCATCAGGCCAGTCTTCAGGAAAAACCCGCCCAGGCCCCCAGGGAAAAATTCAGTCACCTGCGGGACCGAGTGGAAAAAATCTGGAACACATTTTTGGGAAACCATTGAAAACGTTGTTTTTGACATAATCGCAAACCGCTTTTCAGCCGTCGCGAACCTTGCATTTTCAATCACCCACCTGTTGCCATTATCGGCGAAGCTGTTATAATTTAAAAAACTGATATTACATTTTTGTAATATTTTTTCCCGATTTCTGGCAAATTCGTAATAACTCTAAACAGCATCATCTCGGGGGCAGACTGTTATCATACTGAAATTACATATATTTTATCAAAATTGCCCCTGATGGCATGCATGTTGCTCAACAAGCTGTGATTCATCTAATCCATATGAAACATACCGCAAAATGAAAAATGTACACCAACAAACAGCTCAACAGCTGCGGCAAAAAACAAAAAGGTTAATTGCGCGCCTTTTGAACGCAAAAGAGCCCGACTTTTTAAGGCAGCATGCACGACTCCTGGACGATTATTTCCAACAGGCGTTTGAAGCGAGCATGGTGGGTCCCCGTATGGATATCAGCAAAAATCCGTATGCCATCATTGCCCTTGGCGGCTACGGCAGAGAAGAACAATGCATTCATTCCGATGTCGATCTGTTGTTTTTGTTTAAAAAGAAAGTTCCACAGGAAGCCGAAAACCTGATCCAGGAAATCATTTATCCGCTGTGGGATATTGGTCTGGATGTCGGCTATGCCACCCGTTCACTGAAAGAGTGTTTGACACTGGCCGGCAAAGATTATGAAGTGCTGACCCCGATGCTGGATGCCAGATTCATTTGCGGGTGGTCCCTGATATACGGGAATCTTCTGGATGAATTGCGCAAAAAAATCATTTTTAAAAGATCCCGGGAAATTATCAACTGGCTGGTCGAAAGCAATGAATTGCGACACGCCCATTTCGGTGATTCGGCCTATTTGCTAGAGCCCAATCTTAAAGAAGGCCAAGGTGGTTTGCGAGACTATCACACCATGCTGTGGATTGCGCGTATCGCCTTTAACGCCAAACAGCCCAGGGATCTTGAATATCTGGGATTGCTTTCCCATGAAGAGTTCCAGACCTTAATACGAGCCATTGCCTTTATCTGGAACGTGCGCAACCGGATTCATTACATCTGCGGTCGCAAATGTGATCAGCTGCATTTTGAAAATCAGGTTAAGGTCGCGCGGTCACTGGACTACAAAAAGAATAACGGGCAGGAACCGGTCGAAAGATTGATGGGTGAGCTACACGGGCGCATGGAGGCACTCAAGCAGCAGCACCTGATGTTTTTGTACGAGCTGGGCTATGAAAAAATAAGAAAACGCCAAAGAAAATCAAAGAAAAAAAGTGACGTTGAGGGCCTGGAAGTGATCAAATGGGGGATGCTTAATTTCGGCGGGCCAGAAGCCATTTTAAAAAAACCGGAACTCTTAATGAAAATATTTGAGGAAAGCGCCCGCCTCAAAATTCCCTTGAGCGCGGAAGCCAAACGGCTCGTAAAAGAATTTTCCCATCTGGCAACTAAAATGTATCGCAACTCCGAGCCGATCGTAAAGTCCTTTGAACGGATTCTCGTCGCTCCAGCGCCTAAATTTAATGTCCTCAATGAAATGTTAAACACGGATTTTCTGGAAAAAACGATCCCTGAATTCGGCGACATCCGCAACCGCATCCAGTATGATGAGTATCACCTTTATCCGGTCGACAAGCATCTGTTGCGCACCGTACAAACCATAAAAAAATTCGGCACGGCCAAAGACCGCAGCCTGGAACCGTTATGCGCGAAGATTTACCGGAATTTGAAAAGAAAGAATCTTTTGCTCTGGGCGGCGTTGTTGCACGATATCGGCAAGGGCGAATCTGCAGAAGATCACTCCGCAAAAGGTGCAGCGATCGTTAAAAACATCCTTATCCAAAAAGGATTAAAGCCTGCCGATATCGATACGGTCATTTTTCTGGTTCAAGAACACCTTTTACTGATTAAAACCGCGACCCGCAGGGATATCCACGACGAGGAGACCGCCATTACCTGTGCCCGCAGGATAAAGGACATCGAACGCTTAAAAATGCTTTATCTGCTGACCGTTGCCGATTCGATCGCAACGGGGCCGATGGCCTGGAACGACTGGACCGCAACGCTTTTAAGGGATTTTTTCCTCAAAACCTTGAATGTCCTGGAAAAGGGAGAGCTGGCCACCGCCCAGGCTGTCGAGGTGGTGGAGCAAAAGAAAAAGGAAGCCATGCGTTCAGCCTCCAGCCCCAGAGCTAAAAAGAAAACTGAAACCCTTCTCGGTGTGATGTCGCCACGCTACCTTTTATACATGCCGGCCGCTGAAATTCAAAAACATATCCGGCTGTACGAAAGTCTATCCTCGGATAATTCAGATTTTATATGGGAAATCGAACACGATGCCGATGCCAACACCCGCTCGGTTACTATCTGTGCCCAGGATCGCCCCGGTCTGATTTCAAAAATTGCCGGTGTCTTTACCTTAAACAACATCGACATTTTAGACGTCCAGGTATTCACCTGGCGCAATAAAATTGCCCTGGATATTTTCAAAGTCAAACCGCCACCGGATCCCTTACTGGAAGATGAGAAATGGAACCAAGCCGCCGGGAACCTCAGGGCTGCATTGTCCGGCGACCTGGATTTAACCGCAGCGCTTAAAAAAAAGGTGCGCACTTACCGTAACGGCAAGGCCGCACTCGTTAAAAAACCCCATCAGGTCATGGTGGACAATACCAGTTCCAGTTTTTTTACCATCATCGAAGTGTTTACCTATGATTTCCCCGGTTTGCTCTTCAGTATTACCGATGCGCTTTATCAGCGCGACCTGAACATTTGGGTTGCAAAAATCGCAACTAAAGCAGACCAGGTTGTGGATGTTTTTTATGTTAGGGATGTAAATGGACAAAAAGTGGATTTGCCGGATCAGGTGGCACGTATAAAAGCCGCCATAATCGAACGGCTTCCATCCACCCAACCTGATTAGTTCAGCAAAAAAATTGAAGCTTGATGAGGAGGACAGGTCTTAAACATGAAATCAAAAACACTACTGACATCTGTAATTTTACTTGCGATGCCCTTTTCTTCGGCGGTTGCGTCGGAGGGTTTAAATTCGGGTGATACCGCCTGGATGATTGTCTCAACCGCACTGGTCATGATGATGACCCCGGCCGGTCTGGCTCTGTTTTATGGGGGAATGTCCCGGTATAAAAACCTGCTAAATACGTTTGCCATGACATTTGTGGCCTATTGCCTGGCCAGCATTATCTGGATGATGTGGGGCTACAGTCTGGCCTTTGGATCCAGCAAAGCCGGCATCATTGGCGGATTGGAAAATATGTTCTTAACCGGTATCGGTGTGGACAGTCTTTCGGGAAGTATCCCCACCTATGTGTTTGCACTTTTTCAGATGACCTTTGCGGGCATCACGGTTGCGCTGGTTCTGGGCTCGGCCGTTGATCGTATGAAATTTTCATCGTGGATTGTCTTTACACTTTTATGGGTTACCTTCATCTACTGCCCGATTGCCCACTGGGTGTGGGGCGGTGGCTGGATGGGAAGTATGGGCGCTCTCGATTTTGCCGGCGGCACGGTCGTGCACATTAACGCCGGCGTGGCCGGGTTGGTGCTGGCGCTGGTGCTCGGCAAGCGCATCGGATACGGTAAAGAGGCCATGTTTCCGTCCAGCATCGCATTCACCGCAGTCGGGGCCGCACTTTTATGGTTTGGCTGGTTTGGCTTTAATGCCGGCAGTCAGTTGGCCGCCGATGGTGTGGCCGGTTCGGCCTTTTTGGTCACCAATACATCGGCCGCAATGGGCGCTCTGGCCTGGATGTTTGCCGAATGGATGGTGGACAAAAAACCGACGGTGCTGGGTTTGGCTTCCGGAGTCGTGGCCGGACTGGTTGCCATCACACCCGCAGCCGGGTTTGTCAATTTACCGGCCGCATTGATTATTGGATTTGTTGCTGGCATACTGGGTTTTTATTTCGTGGCCAAGGTAAAACATAAGCTCGGCTATGACGATTCGCTGGATGCTTTTGGTGTCCACGGGATGTGCGGGCTCTGGGGTGCATTGGCCACCGGACTGTTTGCTAATCCGGCCATAAATGAGGCCGGCAAGGGTTTGTTTTACGGCAACCCGAAACAGCTCTGGATCCAGATTATCTCCATCGTCGCCACAGCCGTGTTTACCGCCGTCGGCACCCTGATTGTCATATTCATAACCAAAATATTAACCGGGGGCCTGAGGGTCAACGAAGAAAACGAGGTTGCCGGACTCGACAGCTCCATACACGGCGAAAGAGCATTTGAAATTCAATAAGCAAAGCCGCCGGGAGGAGAATCCAGCAGGAATACTCAAGAGAAAAAAGGAGGTTTTACCATGGTGAAAATCGAGGCGATTATCAAGCCTTTCAAACTCGACGACGTTAAAGAGGCCTTGAACAAAATTGGCATCCAGGGCATGACGGTTTCCGAGGTCAAAGGATACGGGCGCCAGAAAGGCCATAAGGAAATCTACCGCGGTGCCGAATATGCCGTGGATTTTATTCCTAAAATCAAAATCGAAATCGTGATCGATGCCGATCGCGCCGATCAGGTGGTTGAAAGCATCCGTGAGGCAGCCAATACCGGTAAAATAGGAGATGGTAAGGTTTTTGTGATGCCAGTGGCGCAGGCCCTGCGGGTGCGCACCGGTGAGACCGGTACCGATGCACTCTAAAATCCCAAAATACATTAATCATACAAATAAAGGAGGAATTATCTAATGACACCCAAAGAAGTATTGGACATGGCAAAGGAAAACGGCGCAAAGGTCGTCGATCTACGCTTTATGGATTTTCCGGGATTATGGCAACATTTTACGGTTCCGATGAGTGAACTGGAGGAATCCAGCTTTGAAGACGGTTTCGGCTTCGACGGCTCGAGCATTCGCGGCTGGCAGCCGATTCATGCCAGCGACATGCTGGTGGTCCCCGATGCAGAAACTGCAAAAATGGACCCGTTTTATGAAGCCCCGACCCTGGTGTTGATCTGCAACATCGTTGACCCGGTTACCCGTGAAGCCTATACCCGCGATCCGCGCAATATCGCCCAAAAAGCAGATGCGTATTTAAAAAGCAGCGGAATCGGCGATGTGGCCTACTTCGGCCCGGAAGCCGAATTTTTTATCTTTGATGATATCCGCTTTGAATCCACGCGCTTCTCAGCGTTTTATGAGATCGATTCCGTCGAGGGCAACTGGAATACCGGCCGGGACGAAGGCCCCAATTTGGGCTACAAGCCGCGCCACAAAGAAGGCTATTTTCCGGTTCCGCCGATGGACAAATTTCAGGACCTGCGCACCGAGATGGTCCTGACCCTTGAAAACCTGGGGATCGAAACCGAGGCCCAGCATCACGAAGTGGCCACCGCCGGACAGGCCGAAATCGACATGCGCTTCAAGCCCCTGCTGCAGATGTCCGACCAGCTCATGTGGTTTAAATATGTGCTTAAAAACGTGGCCTACCGCCACAACCATACCGTTACATTTATGCCCAAGCCGCTTTTTGAGGATAACGGCACCGGAATGCATACCCATATCAGCATCTGGAAGGACGACCAGCCGCTATTTGCCGGTGACAAATATGCCGGAATATCCCAGGAGGCGCTTTACGGCATCGGCGGCATCCTGAAGCACTGCCGTGCGCTGACCGCCTTTACCAACCCGACCACCAACTCCTACAAACGCCTGGTGCCGGGGTTTGAAGCACCGGTCAATCTGGCGTACTCCAGCCGCAACCGCAGCGCGGCGGTCCGCCTCCCGATGTATTCGGCCTCACCAAAAGCCAAACGCATCGAGTTCAGAACCCCGGATCCGTCCTGCAACGGGTACCTGGCATTTTCAGCCATGCTGATGGCCGTCATTGACGGCATCCAGAATAAGATCGACCCGGGTGATCCGCTGGACAAAGATATCTACAATCTTCCGCCGGAAGAATTGGCTGAAATCCCGTCGGCTCCAGGATCTTTGGAAGAGGCCATCGAGGCTCTGAATGCCGATCAGGAATTTTTGAAAAAGGGAGATGTGTTTACTCAGGATGCCATCGACATGTGGATCGAGTACAAAACCGAAAATGAAATCAACGACGTTAAGCTGCGTCCCCATCCGCATGAGTTTTACCTGTATTATGATATTTAAAAATAAAGCCCTGCTCGAAAGAGCAGGGCTTTATCGATAAGATTTATATTCAACTCCATACTTTTGGGCCTTATAGCCGAACTTCCTCACGGTGGTCTTCAAAATTTCGGCGGCCAGGGTGATGTTGCCCCGGGTGTTTTTCAGGGCGTCGATGATCATTTCTTTCTCAAGACTGGCGACGGCATCCTCTAAAGAAAGCGTCGGCACTGTACCCGATTCTTTGCCAGTTTGAAGGGTGGGCGGCAGATGGTAGCTGTGAATCACACCTTCTTCGCAAAGCAGCACCGCACGCTCAATACAGTTTTCAAGCTCTCTTACATTTCCCGGCCAGTGGTATTCCATGAGCATATCAATGGCCGGCGTCGACAATCTTTTTATATTTTTGTGATTCTCCCTGGCATATTTCTCGAGAAAATAGTCCGCCAGCAGCAATATATCGGTCTTGCGTTCACGCAGCGGCGGCAGGTAAATCGGAAACACATTTAATCGATAGTAGAGATCGCCCCTGAAGGATTCGTCCTCAACGGCATCCTCCAGGTTTTTATTGGTGGCGGCAATAATGCGCACATCTGTTTTGATGGTCCGGTGCCCCCCGACCCGCTCAAATTCTTTTTCTTGAAGTATTCTGAGCAGATTGGCCTGAACATCCAGCCCCAGAGAGCCGATTTCATCCAGAAAGATGGTGCCCTTGTGAGCCAGTTCAAATTTGCCGATTTTTTGTTTGATGGCACCGGTAAAGGCACCCTTCTCATGGCCAAACAGTTCACTTTCAATCAGATTGACGGGCAAGGCCGCACAATTGACCTTAACGAAGGGATTTTGGGCCCGATGGCTGCCGTAGTGAATTGAGTTGGCAACCAGCTCTTTGCCGGTCCCGCTTTCACCCCGTATCAGTACGGTTGCATTGCTCTTGCAAACCTGGGAGACCATTTGAAAAACCTCACGCATTTTATTGCTGTTGCCGACAATGTTGCTGATACTGTATTTGTCTTTGAGCACGTTTTGTAAGCGCCGATTCTCCTCCCGCAACCGTTCTTTTTCCAGACGTATGGTTTCAAGTTTGATCACATGGCTGGCGATCATCGCCGCGATAACTGCAAGTAGTTTTTGACCTCTTTTGAGCGCATAGGACTTATCAAAAGGCCGGTCCACACTGAGGGCGCCGATGACCTGTTTTCCTTTTTTAACCGGAACACAGATAAATGATCGCTCTTTACCCTCCTTTTTCTTGCGTGTTGCCGTGCGATCCAAAAAGAGCGGTTCCTCGCTGATTTTAGGAATTGACACCGCCTTTCCGGTCTCGATCACCTTGCCGGTAATACCTTCTCCAAGTTTATATTTGACCCGGTTCATCGTGCTTTGTGTCAGACCGTGGGCGACTTCGATATTAATCTCGTTGCGCAGGGGATTCAAAATTGTTATAGTGCCCTGCACCATGTTCATTGAGTTGGACAAGATATCCAGCACCTTATACAGCGACTTTCTCAAATCCAGATGCTCGTTTAGCGCATTGGTGATTTCGTACAGAAGCGTAACCTCTTCAATCGGTTTCATAGCATAAAATTCTTTCCTATAATTAAAAAATTAATTTGACGGATCTGTTATGGCTCGAACATAATAATACAATTTTGTAATAAATTGCAACCTATTTTCCCGGGCCACCGGAACTTGGTTCAGGCTGCCGGCTAAATGCCGGTTTTTAAAATTGGGTAATGGGAACATAACCATGACAAATTTTACTCAATCCAAAATCCGCAATCTAAAATCCAAATTCAAATGATTCTGCACATCGACATGGATGCTTTTTATGCCTCCGTGGAACAACTGGATAACCCCCGACTTAAAAACAAATGCGTCATCGTCGGCGGGACCTCAAACCGCGGGGTGGTTTCGGCGGCCAGCTATGAAGCCCGGCAGTTCGGTATCCATTCAGCCATGCCGATTTATCAGGCCAAACAAAAATGCCCCCAGGGGATCTTTGTGCCTCCGCGAATGGGCCGCTATAAGGAGGTATCCAAAAAGGTGATGGCGCTGCTGCGGGATTTTTCGCCGCTGGTGGAGCCGGTTTCCATCGATGAAGCCTATATGGATATCACGGGATGCCAGCGCCTGTTTGGTGAGCCGCAAGAAACGGCCTGGGAGATTAAAAGAAAAATAAAGGAAACGGTTCAACTGACCTGTTCAATCGGTGTTGCGCCCAACAAGTTTCTGGCAAAAATCGCCTCGGATTTGGAAAAGCCGGACGGTCTGACATTGATCCTGCCGAACCAGGTTTCGGAATTTATCGATTCACTTCCCATAAAAAAAGTGCCCGGTGTTGGCAAAAAAATGCACCGGCAACTCGAACTATTGAGTATTCGCACACTGGGAGACGTGCAGCGGCTGCCGGAGAAAACACTGGAGATGCATCTGGGCAAGTTCGGCCAACGCTTACGCAAGCTCGCAGCGGGTAGTGACCATTCGTCTGTATCTCCGCACGCACCCCACAAATCGATTAGCAGTGAACGAACCCTGGCAGCAGACACCCGTGACACAAAGCTGCTGAAGCGCTATCTTCTGAGACAATCCGAGGAAGTGGCCAAACAGCTTCGCAAGGCCGGTGTGCGCGCCAAAACCATCACCATTAAAATAAAAGATGCGGACTTCAAGCAGGTTACCCGGCGGACAACGATTTCCATCCCCACCCAATCATCTAAAACAATCTACCGGCATGCAGAACAATTGATGGATGATTTTAAAATTACAAAAAAAATCCGCCTGATTGGGGTCGGAACCTCCGGCTTTTCATCAATAACCGCGTCTTTACAAATGGGTCTTTTTGAAAAAGATTCGGAAGTTAAAGATGAATGGGAAAAAGTCGACAGAACCCTCGATTCCATCAGCAAAAAGTTTGGCAAGGATGTCATTGGACGTGCGACGCTAAAGGAATAATGGTGTTATGTTCCCAAAAAACGCTACCAAAGTTATGTGGAATATTTTAGTGAGCTAGCATTCGTTGAACAACACAATGTCTATGGTTTCAGCCGATTCTCGAGTACGAATGCGAGTACGAGGACGATATTTTGTTATCCCATTTTACCCGTCCTCGTCCTCTTCCTCGTTCTCGTACTCGGGTGTTGTCCAATAATTCATCTGACACCTGACACCCGACTGTGCGGCCGCAGGCGCTATGGCGTGGCGAAGGCCCGAAACCTGACGCCTGATATTAACCGTGTTTTTCAGATGGGCTTGTCAGACGCAACCCGAGAGCCAACCTTAAAAATCAAAAATAGAGTGAGCCTGGTTATGAAAAAGGAATTCAACAGACGATACGAGGATCTGTTTCAATTTGTTCCGATCGGTTTTTTTACCTTTGACCGGGGGGGACAAATCCTGGAAGTCAATCCGACCGGCGCCAGACTTCTGGGGACCCGACGGTCGGATTTACTAAAGCAAAAATTCGCGGATTATATTGTTGCGGATTTCCAGAGTGGATTCCAGCACCATTGTAAAAAAGTGTTTGAATCCGGCAACCGTGAAACCTACGATCTGCGTATACGCAAAAAGGGCCGGGCATCCTTTTGGGCGCAACTCGAAAGTATTGCCATTAAGCCCCATAATCGAAGCGCAAACGGCCGTCACTTTAATACCGCCATAACGGATATCTCGGACCGCAAACAAGCCGAGGAAGCCCTGTGTAACGCCCTTGAAAAATCCAATCAGCAAGCCAAAGAAGTATCGTCTTTGCTTGAAAGTTCCCGGGCTGTCCTACAATATCGTGAATTTAAAGATTCCGCCAAATCCATATTCAATTCCTGCAAAAATCTGATCGGCGCCAGGGCCGGTTATGTGGCCTTATTAACCAAAGATGGCACCGAAAATGAATTGCTGCATCTGGACGCCGGCGGACTGGCCTGCACGGTGGATACCGAACTTCCGATGCCGATCCGGGGATTGCGCGAAAAAGCCTACCGCGCCTGCAACACGGTCTATGAAAATCGGTTTTCGCAAAGCAAATGGACCCAATTTTTGCCTGACGGACACGTCAAGCTCGATAATGTCTTATTTGCGCCCCTTGTGATTGACAACAAAGCCGTCGGCTTGCTGGGCCTGGCCAACAAACCGGGCGGATTCACAAAAGAAGATGCCCGCATCGCATCGGGTTTCAGTGAATTTGCTTCGGTGGCCCTCTTTAACAGCCACACCCTGGAATCATTGGAGCACAGCGAGGAGCGCTTCAGAACCGTGGTGGAAACTGCGATCGATGCCATCATCACCGTCGACAGTCGTGGAAAAATAATATTCTGGAACCCTCAGGCTGAACGGATGTTTGGCTATTCCGCAAAGGATATGATCGGTAAACCCGTTGCCGTTATTATGCCCGAACGATTCCGGCAAGCCCATCAACTGGGCTTAAGAAAAGCGGCTCAACATCAGATGCCCAAAATCGCTGGTCATATCCTTGAGCTGGTCGGGTTGCGAAAGGACGGCAATGAATTTCCCCTGGAACTATCCCTGGCAAACTGGGATACCAAAGAGGGTGTTTTCTTTACAGCGATCATCCGCGATATCAGCGAACGCAAACTTGCTGAAATAGAGTTGCAAACGGCTCGCAACGAACTGGAGCGCCGGGTAGTTGAACGCACCACCGAACTCGGAACAACCAACGAGAAATTGCGCCAGCAAATATCCGAATGCGAGCAGGCCGAGCTCGCCTTGCGTGAATCCGAACACAAATATGCGACTCTGGTCGAAGACGCTTTGATTGGCGTATATATCATCAAAGACGGAAAAATTGAATTTGCCAATGATAAATTTGCCGACATCTACGGCTATTCCAAAGACGAATTGATCGGCATGGACTCCCTGGACCTGGTTCATCCGGATGACCGGCCGCTGGTCAAAAAATTAAGAGAAAAAAGGCTTAAAGGCGAAAAAGTGCCGGTTGAGTATGAAAGCAAAAGCGTGAGAAAAAACGGTGATATCATCTGGGTCATGCGAAGCTTCTCACAGATAAACTATAAGGGGGGCGCCGCGATTTCAGGAATTGTTGCTGATATAACCAAACGCCGCGAGGCTGAAGAAGCATTGCGAAAATCTGACAAAGAGTTGCGCATTTTGTCCAACCAGCTCCTTTCAGCCGAAGAAAAGGAGCGCAAACGGATCGCCCGTGAACTGCACGACGGTATCGGGCAGGCTTTAAGTGCTATTAAATTCAGCGTGGAAAACGCCCTTCTGGAATTGCGTGAAACAACAAACCCGATTGATCTGGGGTCTTTGGAGGCCGTCATCCCCTTAACCCAGAAAACCATCGAAGAGGTTCGTAGAATCGTAATGGATTTGAGGCCTTCCATTTTAGATGACCTCGGAATTCTGGCGACCATCGGATGGTTTTGCCGGGAATTTAAAAATGTCTATACCGGAATCCGAATTGAAACCACCATCGACATTAAGGAAGATGAGGTTCCGCAACACCTCAAAACGATTATTTATCGCATTTTGCAAGAGGCCCTAAACAACGTCGCCAAACACAGCCAGGCCAATTTTGTTCACCTGCGACTGCGAAAAAAGGAAACGGGTATGGAATTGATCATCCATGATAACGGACGCGGATTCAATCTGGACCAGGCCATGGCCTTAAAAACATCCCGTCGGGGATTTGGGCTGGCCAGCATGCGGGAACGGGCCGAAATGTCGGGAGCGGCGTTTGAAATTGATTCAATAATCGGACGCGGAACCACGGTCAGGGTTGTTTGGAACGGCTAGATTTCGGATTGCGGATTTCGGATTTGGGATTTGGGATTTAAAAAAATGTTCCTCCTTTTAAAAAATCCGCAATCCGCAATCTGAAATCCGAAATCGGGTTATCTTTCGACCAGGCCTTGCTCTATGGCATACGCCGTCAGCGCAGCCGCATTGTGAAGATCCAGCTTCTTCATTAGATTGGCCCGATGTTTTTCAACGGTTTTTAAGCTGATGCAAAGATCGGTGGCAATTTCTTTATTTTTATACCCTTCCGCAATCAGCTTTAATACCTCCCGTTCGCGCAGGGAAAGCAACCCCAGCGTTGACAGGGGCATCTGGCTCTCTTTACCTTCCAGATAGCCTTCGACCACCTTGCCGGACACACCGGGGCTCAGATAGGTTTTGCCTCTCAAGACGCTCTCAATGGCCATCATGAGCTCTTCATGGGTGGCATCTTTGAGCACATAGCCGTCGGCGCCCGCCTGCAGGGTGGTCCGGAGGTATTCCTCAGTTTTATGGACCGTCAAGGCAATGATCTTTGTCTGGGGATATCGCTTTTTGATCTCTCTGATCGCATCCATGCCGGTCATGCGCGGCATCGAAAGATCCATTAAAATGAGGTCGGGGATCTGTTTCTCCACAAAACGGACGGCCTCGCGGCCATCTGCCGCTTCTGCAACGATTTCAAAGTCCGGATCGGCAGTCAGAAGCGCCCGCAAACCTTCCCTGAGAATGGTATGGTCCTCAGCCAGAACAATTCTGACTTTCGCATTCATCATCTGCCCCTCTTATCAATGAGTCGACGACCACCCGCAAAGCGTGTGGCTTGGATATTCTCTTCGAACGGTCCACTACTTAAATTTAGATAATAAAATACAGCTTATTTAAATCAAATATACAGTGTAGGCTTTATTTATCATGATGATTTTATTTAGTAAACAGTAGATGATCTGGTTTTGTGGTTTGCACTTAACTGCAAGATCGATGTGCAACAATTGTCTGGATGATTTATCCTTTATAAATCTCACCCGATTCAGGAGCGGTTCCAGAATGTTCAGGATCTTAATCATTGATCCGAATACTCCCTTCCGGGAGTCCCTCAGGAAAATCATTAATGGGCGTTTTCCGAAGATTGAGATCCAGGAAGCGACTGCCGGAGCTGAAGGGCTGGTGAAGCTGAACACTTTTGACCCCCTGCTGATCTTCATCGATATTTATTTGCCGGACAAAAACGGTCTCGATCTAGCCAAAAAGATCAAGGCATCTTATCCTGAAATCATCGTTGCCATCTTTGCAAGATACGATTCTCCAGAATACCGGGCCGCCGCAAATGATTCCGGGGTAGAGCACTTGATCCCCAAAGACGATTGGACCGGGGAAGATATCCTGGCTTTGGTTGAATCGATTTTTTTAGATACCGAAACCCGGCCGGCTAAAATCGATCGCAAATAATCTGGTTGTAAATTGGAAGACGTAATACAGCGGCATTTTATAAAGGTTTTCCGAAAGGCAATCAAATCATAAGTAGCATCCTCTTGTTGTTATTTGCCTTTTTATTGAACCATTTCAGCATGGAAAGGGGGTGATTCGCCCGGAAACATAAGTTGGCGTTGACATTGGAAAACGTTTAATTTCATTATACAAGGAGGAGTTTAAGATGAAGAAATTTTCACAATTAGGCATTATTGTATTGACAATGGCACTCACAATCCTGTTAATTCTACCTGCTGCCAATGCGTTGGATTTTAAAGTTTCCGGGCAGGTTAACCGGGCGGTCCTCTGGGGCGACAACGGTAATGACGATGACGTTAAATTCGTGGACAATGAAAACTCATCCACCCGCTTTCGATTTACCGGGTCTAATGAATTTAATGAAAATTGGTCCGTCGGCTTCAAATGGGAAAATCAGATGGAGTCGAACTCTTCGGTGGACGATAGCGGGGACCTCGATATCGGTTCAAATGGTGATGTTGGCGATATCACTTTCACCGAGCGTCATATGGATATTTATTTCCAGCATAGTAAGTTCGGAAAACTTTCCCTCGGCCAGGGTGACACCGCCTCCAACGGCACCTCCGAGGTGGACCTGTCCGGCACCACGGTGGTGAACTACTCTTCCATCGCAGATATGGCCGGTGCTTTTTTCTTTCGCGATGACGATGATAATGTTATCACTTCTATCGCTGATTCTTTCAGCAACTTTGACGGATTAAGCCGCCGCGACCGCATCCGCTACGATACGCCCAAGTTCGGCCCGGTCTTTTTTTCGGCCAGTTACATGAACGGTCAATCCTATGACTTTGCCGGGCGCCTTGCTTATCAATGGGAAGGCTTCGGAAAACTGGCGGCCGCCGCCAGCTGGCTGCCCGCTGATACGCAGCGCTTTACCTTTAAACAATACAGCGGTTCGGTCTCATTTCTGTTCGACTTTGGTTTGAATCTGACATTTGCCGGTGCCAATCGCTATGATACACCCGGTGATGACGAACCCTATAACCTCTACGGCAAAGTGGGCTATAAAATGGAAAAATGGGCCTTCTCGGTCGATTATACCTACTCAGAAGATGTGGACGAAATCGATGATGAAGCCACCTCGATCGGGCTCGCGGCTGTGTGGCAGCCCTGGAAAAGCGTGGAACTCTATGGTTCTTATCGCTGGCACGATCTAGACCGTGACGCCGACCAACGAGCCCCCGGGGTGGGTAACGCAGAAGATCTCCATGCTGTCATGATCGGTAGCCGGGTCAAGTTCTAAAAAGAAAGGCAATTATGCATCACAATCAATCAATCCTGTGGGCGTTTTTTGGAATCGTTCTGTCGGCAGCGCTGTTGACGGGCTGCGGCGCCAAAGGACAGCCGGCTGAATTTGAGCAGACGGCCGGGGAGATGAAAGAGGGACCCGGTGTTTTCACCGGCGAAGAGGGCGAATTTACAATCTTTGACTCCAAGAAGGGCGGCCCCTTCTGGAGGCATTCCCAGGAGAAATCTGAGGAAGCTTCCAACGAGACGGGCAAGGCGGCCCCGGCGACTTCGGACCAAAGCGCTGAGGTATCCGCAACTCAGCTTGCTGCTGAAGACCGGTCCAAAGAATCTGGTGTCAGCCCTGAAGCCGCCAAGGAATTCCAGGAATTTCAGGAATGGAAAAAAGAGCAAAAGGAATTCCGCGAATTTCAGGAATGGAAAAAAACATCCCAAGGCGCAGCTGAGTACAGGGAATTTCTGGAGTGGAAGGAATGGAAGACCTATCAGGAATGGAAAAAGCGGCAGAAACAATAAGTGGATTGAACGGATCTGCATGCTTCCGTACCGAATAGGAACACCTCAGACATAGGCCCCTTATAAAAGGGTTTCATTTTGAGGCAGGGCCTTATCCTGCGATCAGGCCCTGCTTTATTTTCTGGCAATGAATGGAAATGAGCCGACCTCATTTTTTTAGGCAGGGAATGACTAGTTAACCCTGAAAGGACTCCATATTTTTCTTGACATACAACATATAGTATGAGATAAATGTTAACTGCACTACATGATAGGCTAATTCGGAAAACCGGTCATCCCGAACTCTGACCAGAGTTGACCTTAAACAGGTAATACCCAACCTTTTTATATTACAACGACACGATTTCCCTTTAGCCGTATCACATCTTATCGAGCAGGTTAAAATTCCTCAAAGCGATACAAAAAAGATGGCAAACGCCCAGATAGTTGCGGGTTTTTTTATTCCAAAATACCGGCGACACTACAGCGAATAATTCAAAAAGATACATATCCTCAAATCAGGAGCAGCGCAATGGGGCAGAAAGGCAAATTTTTAGTTACGAGCGAAGGCAGTTTCGATCTCAGCACCTATACCTGGGATGATCAGCTTTTTTCAGACATTCTCGTCCGTGAAAACCCGATCGATGCCAACCAGGCCTTGGGTATCAGCCAGTCCTTGCGTGAAGATATTTCCAAGCTGGAAATCAACACCATTCCGGTCGTGTTTATCGAAAAAATGATTGAAGCCAAGCTAATGGAATACGGGCTGACCAAACCCTCACCGATTCATCTGGACAAATCGATTTTCGTAAAAAATCGATTGAATCTCTCCGATAACGCCAGAAGGGTTTTAAGAAGACGCTATTTGAGAAAAAGCCGCATAGGCAAAGTCATTGAAACCCCGGAGCAAATGTTTCGACGGGTAGCGAACCATATCGCCAAAGCAGAGAAAAAATACGGGGACAAATCCAGCGGCCAGGTAGATCAGTGGGAAGAAATCTTCCACGAGATGATGACCGATGGAAAGTTTCTGCCCAACTCTCCCACCCTCATGAACGCCGGGCGCCGGCTGGCTCAGCTGGCCGCCTGTTTTGTCTTGCCGGTTGAAGACAGCATGGAGGGCATATTCGGGGCCCTGCACCATGCGGCCCTGATTCATAAATCCGGCGGCGGAACCGGTTTTGCATTTTCACGGCTGCGTCCGAAAAACAGCACCGTCGGCACAACCGGCGGCGTGGCCTCGGGTCCGGTTTCGTTTATGAAGATTTTCAATACCGCCACCGAGCAAGTCAAGCAAGGCGGCACCCGCCGCGGGGCCAACATGGCGATTTTACGGGTGGATCACCCGGATATCATGGAATTCATCTTCAGCAAAGAAGACAACAGCGAGCTCAATAATTTTAATATCTCGGTGGGCGTCTCCGACAAATTTATGAAAGCCGTTGACCGGCAGGAGGACTATGACCTGATCGATCCCCGCGATCAGAGCGCGGTTGGCCGCTTAAATGCGGCTGATGTTTATCAAACCCTGATAAAGCAGGCCTGGAAAAACGGAGATCCGGGTATCATCTTTTTAGATCGTATTAACCAGGATAACCCCACACCGCATCTCGGTGACATCGAAAGCACCAATCCCTGCGGTGAACAACCACTGCTTCCGATGGAAGCCTGCAATCTGGGCTCAATCAATTTGGCCAAATTTGTGCTGGAAAATGGAGACGGACCGGTCATCGATTTTGAAGGCTTAAAAGAGGTGGTCGGCTGGTCGGTGCGGTTTTTAGACAACACCATTGACATGTCCAAATATCCGCTCCCGGAAATCGATGAAATGGTCAAAGGCAACCGCAAAATCGGTTTGGGGGTTATGGGCTTTGCCGATATGCTTTTTCAGCTAAAAATTCCGTATAACTCCGATGAAGCGCTGGAAACCGCGGAAACGGTGATGCAGTTTATACAGGAAAAAGCCCACGAAACGTCTCAAAATCTGGCCGAAGAGCGGGGTGTCTTTCCCAATTGGAAACAAAGCATCTACAAGCGTCACGGCCTCAAACTGCGTAACGCCACCTGTACCACCATCGCGCCCACCGGTACATTGAGCATCATTGCCGGATGCTCCAGCGGTATCGAGCCGCTGTTTGCGCTGAGCTTTATTCGCAATGTGATGGACAACGATAAACTGCTGGAAGTCAACCCCCATTTTGAAGAGGTGGCCAACGATCAACGCTTTTACAGCCGTGAGCTGATGGATGAAATTGCCAAAAGAGGCAGCATCAAAAAGATCAAACAAATACCCAAAGACGTCCGCAAGGTATTTGTCACCGCCCATGATGTATCGCCGGATTGGCATATCCGCATGCAGGCTGCCTTTCAGAAATATACCGATAATGCCGTATCCAAAACCGTCAATCTTCCCCGGGATGCCACCGTCGAGGACGTCATGAAGGTTTATAATCTGGCCAATGAACTGGGCTGCAAAGGGGTGACGATTTATAGAGACGGCAGCAAAGAAAACCAGGTCTTATCGTTTTCTCAAAAAGACCGGCGCAAGGACGATTTCATGTCCGCCGTCAAGGAACGGCCGGAGACCCTGGATGGTTTCACCACCAAAATGAAAACCGGCTACGGCCATCTTTATGTGACCGTCACTGAATATGACGGCAAGCCCTTTGAAGTCTTTGCCACCATCGGCAAGTCCGGCCGGTCCACCACCGCTAAAACCGAAGCCATCGGCCGCCTGGCCTCTTTGGCGCTCAGGTCGGGCATAAAAGTGAATGAGATCGTCCATCAGCTCAAAGGTATCGGCGGTGAACATCCTGTCTTTCAGAACGGCGGATTGGTGCTGTCCATCCCGGACGCCATCGCTCGGGTGCTGGACCGACGGTACCTTTCCGGTGATGCCGCCAAACGAAATCACAAATCTGAAAACAGCCTTATGGGTGAAAAATGCCCCGAATGCGGGCAGACGGTTAGTTTCGAGGAGGGGTGTATACTCTGTCACTTCTGTGGCTTCAATAAATGCGGATGACAAAAATTTTAGAATAAAATTTTTGTCAGTTATCAGTTATTGGTTAATGGTTATTCGGTTTTGATAAAGGCAGAATCATAAATGATTCTGCCTTTTTTGATTTTGGGTGATGGGCTTTGGGGTTGTTAATGTATTGGATTTTTCTCGGTTTGCAGGCAGGTTTTGCAGACGCCATCGACACGCACTTCTATGTTTTGAATCAAGCCCGCAAAGGTTTGCTGCATCGGCTGGGTGTCCACATTGAGACTCTGTGGTGTTAAACATTCCATGTGGCCGCAGCTTTTACAGTAAAAATGGGAATGCGCCGGATGATAATCGTTGGGTGCCAAACCGTAAACAAATGACCGCCCGCCGCCGCTAAGTCGCTGGACCAGTCCACGCTTCACAAGCAAATCAAGAATCCGATAAACCGTCACGCGGTTAATCGAGGTGTTGGGTTCTAAAGTTTTATAAATATCACCGGCCGAAACAGGGGCGTTTGTGTTTCCGATGGCTTCTAAAACACGGAGACGATTAGCGGATACCCCGAGCTGGCATGATTTTAATAGTTCTGTATAATCACATTGATGACACATGTTAACTCCTTATGGATTGGTGCTGGAAACGGTTTTTGAATTCTGCCGGCGCCAGGCAAACAGATGGTCAACCAAAAAGAAAAGAAAAAAAGTGATTCCGGCAACCATTATAATGGACGCGCCCGATGTCAGGTCAAAAGCGTATGAAAGCCAAAGACCGCTTATCGTAAAAACTGCCCCCAGCAGGCTTGAGCCCACCATCATTTGAAAAAGGGATTTGGCATACTTTTCGATGATAAACGGCGGGATGGTTAACAGCGCTATCACAAGGATTAGCCCTACGACCTGGATGACCATCACAATCGTGATTGCCAGAATACCGATTAGGGCAAAATAAAGCGCCCGAATCGGCACCCCCCGAACGCGGGCAAATTCCTCATCGTAAGATATCGCCAACAGATCTTTATAAAAAAGGATGGCAAAGCCGGCAATCAAGGCTCCCACCATCAGCATAATCCACAAATCCGATCCGGGGACGGTTAAAATGCTGCCAAACAGATAGCTCATCAGATCCACATTGTATCCGGGTGTCAAGTCCAACAATATAATACCGCAGGCCATGCCCAGGGCCCAGATGACACCGATGATCGTATCGGCCCGATGTTTGGCCTTCAGACTGACCGCGGCCATAACCATTGCCGCCGCAAGGGAAAACCCGAGGGTGCCGACCAGGTAAGGCCAACCCAGGAAGAAGGATAGGCCGATCCCTCCGTAAGCGGCGTGGGCGATTCCGCCGGACAGAAAAACGATGCGGTTGACCACCACCAGGGTTCCCATGACCCCGCAGATGACACTGGCGAGCAAGCCGGCCGCCAGGGCATTCCGCATAAATTCATATTGCAGGGCTTCAAGCATCGGATTACGTTTCGTAATTTCTCAAATTTCTTAGAGCTCAAGTACTTTTTGAGGCCAACTTTTTTTAAGCCATATGGAATAGTGGAATATTGGAATACTGGGTAGGTGGAACGCGGAAAATACCTGCAAAATTATCCCCTCAAAATCCGTTTTCTTGATACCCATCATTCCAATATTCCATTATTCCACCATTCCGCTTAGGGCATAGCCCCAAGCTTAATCCGGATGTTGTTTCAAAACGCGGTGGGGCAATCCATGTGCCACCAATTCAACGGGGCAGACGTCCTCATCGGTGCAGGGGTACATCTCTTCGAGCATCTCCCCCGTAATCTCTGCCTGGTGGTGATAGTGAAGTCGCTTGTTTACACAGGCCACGGATTTAACGTAGGTTGAAATCGCCACCAGATCGTGGCTGACGACCAGAATAGTTATATCTTTGTTTAGCTCTTTTAAAAGGCTGTAAAACTCAGCCTGGCCCCTGGCATCGATGCTGGCTGTGGGTTCATCCAGAAGCAACACCTTCGGTTGGGTAACCAGGGCCCTGGCAATAAACACCCGCTGGCGTTGGCCCCCCGAAAGTTCACCGATTTTACTGCCGGCGTAATCTGCGATTTCCATTCGCGCAAGCGCGTCAAGCGCATCGGTGCGGTCTTGAGCGGAATTTTTCGCCCATCTCTTGCCGGGTTCCAGTTTGCCCATCAGCACGACATCGATGGCGGTGATGGGAAAACTGCGGTTAATGTGAACGTCCTGGGATACGTATCCGATGTGGTGTGAAGCTTTTTCGGTGGGGTCTCCCAGTACCCGAATCGCACCTGTGTTCGGTCTCAGTAACCCCAGCATCAGTTTCAGCAGGGTTGTTTTGCCCCCGCCGTTAGGACCGATCATGGCGATAAAATCCCCCGGCCGGATGTCCAGGCTGACGTCTTCAAGCACCGTCTTCCCGTTGTATGCAAACCACACGTTTCTTATCTCAACGATCGAATTTTCCATTTATTTTAAAGCCCCTTCGATTTCTCTGACAAGTTGGCGAAGATTACCCGACCAGTCTTGAGCCAATGGTCGGCTACGACCACCCGGCCGCCGATTTCTTTGGCCACCAGCTTGGCACTCTTGGATGAAAACTGTGGCTGCACAGAGATGATTTTGATACCGCTGTTCTTGGCATGCTCGATCATCGCTTTGAGCTGAGCCGGCTTCGGGTCTTTGCCTTCGATTTCAACCGCTATCTGTTTCAAACCATAGGTGCGGGCAAAATAGCCCCAGGATGGATGAAAGACCATAAATTGAAGCCCCTGCTTGTCTACGAACATATTTCTAAACTCGGCATCCAAAGCCGCAAGCGTCGCAACAAAAGCTTTGTAGTTGACGTCATAAACCAGACGGTGGGCCGGATCGATTTCCTGTAAGGCATTCCGAATGGTGCGCGCCTGCACTTTCACCAGCTCTGGCGACAGCCAGATATGCGGATCAGGCTCACCGTGTTCTTCTCGATGGTCTTCTCCCGGGTGAACTTCAGCCTGGTGACGATGCGTGCTCATCGGTATTTTTTGAATGCCATGATCCGTTTGCACCACCTGCATGTTCGGGTTGGCTGCGGCGATTTTTTTTCAGCCAGCCTTTTGCCTGCCGCTGCACTTGAGCTGCTGATGAGCAAAAAGGCCCATGAAACAAAAAATATGCCGCCTAAAAGGCGTTTGTGCCGATTTACCTGCATCAATATGATCTATCCCCGCAACGTGTCCTGCCAGTTAAAATAGTGCACCCGACTAAATGCAAATATGTTGCATTTTATCTAAATTGTCAATTAAATTAAGGATCGGCGCGCTTTTCGACCCGCTTTTTTCGACAAGCTCGCCTTCTGACTGTCATTGAAAACGGCTGTGCTTGGAGCAAAATGGGTTTCAAGGAAAAACTTCCCGACCGCTGATTTAAGGTAGAATGGGTGCATTCAGAAGAAACGCTTAAGGGGATGGAGATAAATGAAAACGGCTATTTTTTTACGACCTTCATGCCATCTTTGGTGTCCTGGACCTGATAGCCCAGAGCTTCAATTTCTGCCCGCAGTTGATCTGAGGCCGCAAAATCTTTGGCTTCCCGGGCTTTTACGCGCGCTTCTATCAGCTTTTGAACCTCTGCGGGCAACGCCGGCGCTTGGTCGAGCTGATCCAGCCCCAACCCGAGCACGTGGTCAAAATCCAACGCCGTGGTATGTTTTTCGACATCGCTGATATCGCTTTTCAGCATCTCCTGGAGAACTGCCATCGCCCGGGGCATATTTAAATCATCATTGACAGCTTGAATGAATTTATTCTTAAATTCAGCGTTGACGGCATTGTCAGCATCGACCCCGGCATCCGCCACCTGGCGCACCTGGTTTTGCAAATGCAGCAACCCATTGCGGGCAGCCTCGATGCTCTCGTCGCTGTATTCCATGGGTTTGCGGTAATGGGTCAGAAAGGCTGCAAAGCGGTATGCCAGCGGATTAATATCATTTTTGAGAAAGGCATTTTCCAGGGTCAGGAAATTTCCCTCGCTTTTGGCCATTTTTTTGCCGCCCTGAATGATAAGAAAAGCCCCGTGCATCCAGAAATTAAAAAAGGGTTTGCCCGTTGCAGCCTCTGACTGCGCAATTTCATTGGTATGGTGGACGTCAATATGATCCGTGCCGCCGCAGTGAATGTCCAGCTGGTCACCTAAAAACTTCATGCTCATGGCCGAGCACTCCAGATGCCAGCCCGGAAAGCCGATCCCCCAGGGCGAATCCCATTCCATCTGCCGTTTTGAACCTTCAGGTGAAAATTTCCACAGAGCGAAATCGGTGGGATTGCGTTTTTCCGGATTGCGCTCAACCCGGGCACCTTCCTGCAAAGCCTCAAGGTTCTGGTGCGATAGCTTGTTGTAGCCCTTAAATTTAGCGGTATCAAAATAAATGCCGTCAGCGGTGCGATAGGTGAAGTTTTTTTCTTCCAGCGTCTGGATCAAGGCAATCTGCTCC
>JASFIU010000003.1:0-41966 GCA_050122495.1 Desulfobacterales bacterium
GTGGTGATCCCAGCGGGATTCGAACCCGCGTTACCGGCGTGAGAGGCCGGCGTCCTAACCACTAGACGATGGGACCGTTACTACTGGGGTCTAAATACATAAAAAAGCGGACAAATGTCAATTCATAATTTAGATGCTTACCAAATTGTCCGTTGATGGTGGTCCGCTGTTAATTGAGCTTTTTGCCTTTACGAAACCCGAAGATCAAATAGATGAAAACACCGATAAAAGGAACCGATGCAATCACCCACCACAATGCTTTTTTACCCGTGGTGCCGAAATCCTTTTGAGCCACATCGACGATGGCCCAAACCGTGGCTATGAAAAACGGGATGCATAGCGCCAGGAATATGCCGAGTAACTTTAAAGTCATGTTACCTTAATCTTCCATGAAAATTAATGAGAACCGAAAATTAATTTTAGTGTCACAAATTTAAGCAAACTGGCATGGCATAACAAATTACCGATCATTAATAAAGGATCATAATCATTTTATCTCATTACTTTTCACCCTCACGGGCGAGCCGGAGGCTTCCATCTGCTGCGTTATTAAGGCCGAGGCATCCCGCTTATAGCGGGATAGCCTCAGCCTTAAATGCACCGCTTTGCGGCATGAAGCATCTGATTTTTAAAGATTAAGGAACTTCTCCTTTTATATGAAAGCCTCCGACTCGTGGAAAATCAAGGTATTAACCTTCCAGGCGCCGGGAGATTTTTAAGATGGTGTTTACGTAGTAGGTGCTGTGGTTGTAATGATAGATAATTTTTTCAGCTTTTTTGCGGCTTTGCCCCGGACGCCATCCATGGCTTTTGAGATAATTGGCAATACTGGCCATGGAGTCGGCGTGATTGAGCATATCAACCGTTCCATCATTGTTGCCGTCTTTACCGTAAGCCAGAATGCTGGTGGGCATAAATTGGGCAACGCCCACCGCACCGGCAAAGGAGCCGGGAATTAATGCCGGATCAAAACCTTCCCGGCTGGTGTATTTTAGGAAAGCTTTAAGTTCTTTATAAGCCCACTTCGATCTGGAGTCGGCTTTTTTTTCAAATTTTTTTCTTGAGATTTTCTTTGAATTCGGAATCAGATCCCAGAACTGCTCGCGCACCACCGGATCCGTCAGGGCTGCCAGGGTGGAAAGGGTATTCAATGTCGATCGTGTTCCCACCGAAGCACCCAGGCCGGTTTCGACCAGCATGATAGCGGTGATGATTCGTCGATCCACACCGAAGGCTTTCTCGGTGCGGATCAGGTCCTCTTTATTTTTTTTCATGTACTGTTTGGCCTTGCGGATGGACCAGTTATTTGTGAATTGGCCGTAATCCACCTGAGCCTCTTTGTAGGTAAAAAGGATGGTGACACCGTCCGCTTCAAAAAATACCTGGGGCCGGCTGTACAATCTATTTATTTTTTTGCGATCAAAACCATCTTTGATCAATTGTTTTTTAACCGATGAAAATGCCTGGCTATCGGGTTTTACTGTAGCCCTGGATTCGGTCAGAACCAAATATCCGGCGATCAGCAGGCTGATAGCGAAAATTATCCTTTTCGTTTTCCGTTTGTAGCAATGTCGCATATAAAAGACTCCCGGTGAGATCTCAGACCACAAAAAGTCGCGTTCATTCAGCTGGATAGAACCCGCTTGATTGCGTTGATGTCCCATGTTATTTAGAACCCATCTCACAAAGGCGTCTAAGTGCCCATGGCGGCGTTGTAAACCGATTTAAAATGCTCACATACTAACGTGTATGCTCCGCTTTCAAATCGATTTGCGCCTTGATGCATACATTAATCTGATTAGATTAGACATGTAATCCCGCTTCAGCGGGGCCCTGAACCCTAAGCCACCTTTTTGAGATGGGTTCTATATTTTTTATTGAATAATAGCACATTTATCGGGTTATTTCTATTGTGAAAAAAAGCGCCAAAACGATCTATTGCTGTCAAACCTGCGGCTACCAGACCCCCAAATGGATGGGCAAGTGCCCGGATTGCGGTACCTGGGACTCCATTGTGGAGGAAAGAGCGGCGGCCGGCTCTTTTCTGAATGGAGGCCGGGCGTTGACAAAACCGCAAACCGCACCCGTTGCTATCGATTCCATTGAGTTGGATAAGGAAAATCGCCTCTTAACTGATATCCGCGAATTTGACCGGGTCCTCGGCGGCGGCCTGGTGCCCGGGACCCTGGTGTTGATCGGCGGTGATCCCGGAATCGGCAAATCGACCTTGATGTTACAGGCTCTTTATGGGCTTGCGAATCAGGGTCATAAAGTTCTGTATATATCCGGGGAAGAATCCAACCGCCAGATTCGGTTACGCAGTCAGCGGTTGGATACCATCTCTTCAGAGCTCATGGTGGTATCGGAAGTCGAAATTGAATCGATTCTGGCGATGATCCAATCGGTGCAGCCGCGGGTGCTGGTCATTGATTCGATTCAAACCATGTATAACGCCGAGTTGACCTCGGCTCCCGGAAGTGTCAGCCAGGTAAGAGAATCCACGGTTCGGCTGATGCTGATGGCCAAAAAGACCGGTATACCGACATTGCTGGTCGGTCATGTAACCAAAGACGGCGCGATTGCGGGACCCAAGCTTCTTGAGCATATGGTCGATACTGTTTTATATTTCGAAGGCGACCGCAACCACATCTTTCGAATTCTGCGTGCGGTTAAAAACAGGTTTGGCTCGACCAACGAAATCGGGGTCTTCGAAATGAAAGATCAAGGCCTGGATGAGGTGGCCAACCCGTCAGCGGTTTTTTTATCCGAACGGCCCGCAAATGCAGCGGGCTCTGCTGTTACCGCCAGCATGGAAGGCACGCGGCCGATCCTGGTTGAACTTCAGGCCCTGGCAAGCGGCACCAGTTTTGGCACTCCCCGGCGAACCATACTGGGGCTGGATCCCAATCGGGTGGCTTTGCTGGCAGCGGTTATGGAAAAACAACTCGGGATGCATCTGATGGGCTATGATATTTTTATGAACGTGGCCGGCGGGGTAAAGGTGATCGAACCGGCGGTAGATATGGCCATCGTTTCGGCAATTGCTTCCAGCTTTTTAGACAAACCCATCTCCGACGGCACCGTCGTGATTGGCGAGGTCGGCCTTACCGGCGAAGTCAGGGCCATCGGCCAGATTGATACACGGGTTGCCGAGGCTAAAAAAATGGGATTTAAACGCTGTCTGCTGCCGGAAAGTAACTTAAAACGCATTCCCGATAATGACGGGATTGAAGTCGCGGGGATAAAAACCGTGGCCGAAGCGGTTGAGATGCTTTTTTGATAATGAAGCGCGTGGGTTCAAAAAAACAGCAGCGCTGGTCGGATCATTATTCGGAGCGTGCCAAAAAAGAACGTTTTCCGGCCAGATCTGTGTATAAGCTAAAAGAAGCTCAAAAAAAATATCGGTTGATCACAAAAGGCGACCGGGTTTTAGATCTGGGATGTTCGCCCGGTTCCTGGCTGCTGTATGCGGCCGAGCTGACCGGCAAACGCGGAAAGGTCTTGGGGCTTGACCTGAAGCCGGTTACGATACAGATTCCATCCCAGGCTGAAACGCTTGAGGTTGATATTCGAACGATCGATCAAACATGGATTGAAAAGCAAGATCTGAGAAACCGGTTTGATGTGGTCCTAAGCGACATGGCGCCGGCCACCACCGGCAACAAGGCGATCGATGCCGAACGATCGTATCAGCTATGCCAGGCTGCCCTGGATATTGCCCGAATGACATTGCGGCCCGGCGGCTCGTTTATCTGCAAAATTTTTCAGGGACAAGAATTCAAGCGCTTTTCTGATTCGGTCAGACGTCGGTTTAAAAGTTCTAAGATTTTCAAACCTCAGAGCAGCCGCAAAGTAAGTAAAGAGATATTTGTAGTCGGTTTAGGTTTTAAAAAGAGTTAGCATACTTCAACATAAATATGTGTTATAGCGTCAGTCAATTGGAATAATGGAATGGTGTAATAATGGGTTATGTCGATCAAAATCGGATAAAACAAGACCTTTTCCTTCTTTTATACCCAATATTCCAGCATGGCGCTAAAGCTTCACTTCGTGCCCAACATTCCATTTGGTAATTAGAATGTGCTATCTTCAAGGTAAATGATTTCATTCAAGATTAAAAATTTTGAGGAAGTGATATAGGAGGAAAAATGTCGGGTCATAGCAAATGGTCGAGTATCAAGCATAAAAAAGCCGCAACCGATGCCAAACGGGGCAAAATTTTCACGAAACTGATCAAGGAAATTACAGTTGCAGCCCGTATGGGCGGTGGCGACGCAGATGCCAACCCGAGGCTGAGAACGGCCATACTGGCGGCTAAAAGTGAAAACATGCCCAAGGATAATATCGAACGGGCCATCAAAAAAGGAACTGGCGAGCTCGAGGGCGTCAATTACGAAGAAAGCATCTATGAAGGTTATGGCCCGGGGGGTGCAGCGGTTTTGATCGAATCCCTATCGGACAACAAAAATCGAACGGTGGCCGATATCCGTTATATATTCAGCAAAGCCGGCGGCAGTATGGGTGAAAACGGCTGTGTGGCCTGGATGTTCGATAAAAAGGGCTATATCGCTGTTGAAAATAAAGCCGTGGATGAGGAAGCATTAATGGAGGCAGCTCTGGATGCCGGGGCCGAAGATATTCGCGAAGACGACAGCAATTTTGAAGTCATTACGGCGCCCGAAGATTTTGAAGGGGTCAAAGCGGCCATCGACAGCGCATCCATCCCCTATACAGTCGCTGAAGTGACCATGCTGCCGCAGTCCACTACCTTTTTGAAGGGTAAAGAAGCCGAGCAGATGATTAAGCTTATGGATGCGTTAGAAGACTGTGACGATGTGCAGAAGGTTTATACTAACGCCGACATCCCCGATGAGATAGTTAATAGTTTATAGAATATTCTTGCTGGATACTTAATGGCTGCCGCCTACTGCTTCAAATAGGTTTCAGCCGGCAAATTTAGGAATTGCGAATTCAGGAATTTAGGAATTAAAGGTATTCTGCCCGTCGAGAGCCTCCCTTCGAGTGCCTCAGGGTCTAACGACAGGGTCGAACGATCATTCTAATTCCTAAATCCCTCAATTCCTGAATTCCTCAATCATTGCTTGTCTGACACCTGACACCTATGTTTTTGACCCCTGAGCTTACTCGTCTATTTGTAAGACATCCACCCCCTCCGGGATTTCGAAGCTGAAGAGCGAATCTTCCAAATTTACGCCAAATGCAGAATTGATCAGATCGATGCGGGTCTCGTCACCGTAAGAATTCAGGGTGCTGACCTGCAGGACGTTGAAGGTTTTTTGGGATATCATTAGATGAATCATCGAGATATCCAGCGTCTTTTCGAGGGGTATTAGCTTTAGATGATAGAACAGGTCGCTTTCTTCAGGTTTACCCTGTTCCAAAGAGATATCAAATTTTTGTCGAATCAGCCGGATATCGGATAAAAAACTTGCCCCTTTACCATCTTTGAAAAACGTAGGCGCATTGCCGGTCATGACCTGGTTGTCTTCGGGCCGGTAAATCCACAGCTTATCCGCATCGGTAATAATGATTTGCCGATCCGGCTCTTCATACTCCCAGCGCATCATACCGGGGTATTTGATGTAAACCTTTCCTGTCGCCAGATCTGTAATGTCCATCGCTTTGATGGTGGACTTTTGGATAAAATCTGCTGAAAATTTTGAATCCGCATACTTATTTTCGACTCGATCCAGGATATGATCTACCGTAAGGGGGGTACTCTCAGCTGCGACCCCCACACCCTGCAACCCGCCCAAGTGCAAGAGCATCATGACGCCGAGCAGAAAAGCTGAACCAAAACGACAAATTCGGGTTGTTAACCTCATCATTAATCCTCTAACTCAATTCTTTGATCAGTTTGTCGATATCATCTTTGCCTTCCAGGGCAATGGATTGCTCGCCCGGCGGCATTAAATCAAAAAATTCGGTTTTTCCAAAAACAGCCAGGCTGGTTCGATCAATCATTTCTATCTTTTTGCGTGCATCGGCCTTGTCAATATAGGCTACGCGTTTGCCTTTCATCACCAGGGTCTCGACATTATGCTTTGCTAACTGAATATCTAAATTTTTAGCTTTTTGCAAACTTTGGAAATAGAATCTTTTTTTGGTCATTAGCGCCTGGAACATATCCAGCTCATCTTTGCACTCATCTAAAAAGCTCAATATAAAATCAAGGTAATCTAAAAATTCATCGCTATCCATTTGCAGTTTTTCAAAAAACATCTGCAGAAATACAATCTTGTTTTGCGACGTGATCGGCTTTGCATTTCGGAGTCGGACTCTGCACCGGGTTTGAATGGTTACGGGAACGTATTTGTCGATTGAGGCGCTTAGCTCGGGGTTTGCAGACCTCAACAGGTTTAGGTGTCCGATGAACTGCGCTGCGTTTGCAGAATTAACCGCCATCTCCAGGGACCCCCGGTCGTCTGGGAAATGAATGCGGGCTTGAAAGGCTTTATGACAAACCAAATCCTGGATTTCTTGTTCGTCCTGCTTTTGGAGGCGGGTCTCTCCCAGCAATTGTTCCAACTGGATTTGCACCGACTCATCCGGGAAAAAGAGCAGCTCTATGAGCGAATCGGCTTCACAGTTGGATTCATCCTGAATCAGTTCCTCAAGTTCGCCGATAGAGGGATTTGAAAACGTCGAGTCGATATAATGCTGCGTATCTGCATTCAACCTCAATCCGTCCTGCAGAATATCAATAATCTTTTCCGCTATCTGTTTATTTATAGATGCCATTTGAATTCAAATTAATCACGAAAACACAAAGTTTTTTAAAGTGCCTAAAGTGCCCTAAAGTGAGCTAAAGTGACTAAAGTTTTGGTGTCGCTACGCTCCGTCTCTTATGAAAATGATAGTATGCCTTAACTTTAGGCACTTCCAACTTTAGTTCACTCTAGTCACTTTTCTATATATAAGGAGCCAGCTTCATCATGAGATCATGCTTCTGCAACCCCCCCGGCATGCTCTCTTTCATCTGACCGTTATCAAAAATAAACAAAAAGGGGACACTCATGATATTGTATTTTGAAGCCAGCATGGGATTAGCGTCGACGTTTATCTTGCCCACCCGGATTTTACCTTTGGCACTGGAGGCAAATTCATCGATAATGGGCGTTACCGAACCACAGGTCGGGCACCAGGGCGCCCAGGCATACAATAAGACCGGCAGGGGAGATTTTAATACCTTGGCATCAAAATTACTGTCGGTGACCATGAGAGGCTGCGGCTCAAACAGCTCCTCGGTTTTAAGCAAAGCACCGCATTTGCCGCATTTGGCGCCGGCATCAATTTTATCGGCCGGAATTTTATTCTTCGCTCCGCATTCGGAGCAACGCATCTTGATGGCCTCGCCCGAGACGGTTTTTTTCTGTTCGGCCGGCAGGAGGGCGTGACATTTCCCGCACTTAGCAGCCGCGTTTGTTTTATCTGCAGGTATCCGGTTGCCGGCCCCGCACTCCGGACAACGAACGATATGAAAATTAGTTTGATTCATCTGCTCCCCACGTCATATCTTGACCATAAAATTTTCTATATCATAAGGACTCAAACGCTTAAGTAAAGGACTACGTCGTTAATGTCATAAACAGAATTCAGATGTCAGGTGTCAGGGGTCATTAAACAGAAGACAGAAGTTCTAATTTAGAGATTTTGGAGTTGTGCTGTTGATCTGTTGTTCTCCCTGCTCTGTCCTCTGTCCTCTGACTTCTGATTTCTGACATCTGGCCTTACGGCATCACTCCATAAGCCTTCAATTTTTTGTGCAGGGTTTTGCGGGTGATGCCCAGTCGTCGTGCGGCTTCACTTTTATTGCCGCCGGCGGACTCCAGGGTATTTAAAATGGCGGCCTTTTCAATATCCTCCAGCGGCATATCACCGCTCACGAAACGTTCGGCGGGATTGGCTGCGTCCGGGTCGTTTTGCAACAACGAATCCTTCATAAACGGAAAGTCCTCAACGCCAAGATAATTCGAACGGGCCAGAACTACCCCCCGCTCGACCGCATTCATTAATTCCCGAACATTTCCCGGCCAGTCATGGTGGATCAGATTGTCCATGGCCTTGGGTGTAAACCCCTTTATTTCCTTACGGTTTTTATCAGTGAACATTTCCAGAAAATGCCCGGCCAGTAACGGGATATCTTCCTTTCGTTCCCTTAACGGGGGAACTTTGAGCTCGACCACGTTGAGCCGGTAGTAGAGATCCTCGCGAAAGGCGCCCTCGTTTATTTGTTCTTCAAGGCTTTTATTGGTAGCGGCGATGACCCGTACATCGACCCGAATGGTGGTATCACCGCCAACGCGATTGAACTCGCGCTCCTGCAGAGCCCGCAGCAATTTTACCTGCATCATCAGCGACATTTCACTGACTTCATCCAGGAACAGCGTACCTTTATGGGCCTGGGAAAAGCGACCGTCTTTGCGGCGGTCAGCACCGGTAAAAGCGCCTTTTTCGTGGCCGAATAGCTCGGATTCCAGAAGTGTTTCGGTGATCGCCGCACAATTAATTTTTACAAAAGGCCCGTTTTTTCGAAGACTGTTAAAATGGAGGGCGCCGGCAATCAATTCTTTGCCGGTTCCGGAATCACCTGAGATCAAGACGGTGGCCTCGGACGGGGCCACCTGGGCCACGGTTTCCAAAAGCGTTATCATGGTTGGGCTTTTGCCGATGATATTTTGGTCGTCAAATTTTTGCCCCAACGTTTCGCGCAGCATCCGGTTTTCCTCCTTGAGCCGGGTGTGCTCCATGGCCCTTTCAAGGGTCAACCGCAGTTTATCAAAATCAAGGGGTTTGGTCAGATAGTCATGAGCCCCCTGTTTCAAAGCTTCCACCGCGGTTTCAATCGATGAATAAGCCGTCATGATGATCACCGGGATGGCCGGATTATAGGATTTGATCGTCTCCAATGCTTCCAGACCGGATACCTTGACCATGCGGACATCCATTAAAACCAGATCAAAGGAGGTTTCTTTTACCTTTTCAATGGCCGTGGACCCGTCATCAGCTTCTGAGACGGTATGTCCCCAGCCGTTGATCAGTGTCCTTAGCATCGTGCGATGGGCGCTATCATCATCCACAACTAAAATAGTACTATTATTTTTCATAAGCTCATATTACCTTCGGTTTAGTTTTTCACCAAAAGGGATTTTAATGCTGAAAGTAGTCCCCTTTCCTTGATCACTCCTCGCATATATCTTGCCGCCCATTGCCTCTATTATATTGTGAGCGATCGCCAGCCCTAAACCGGTTCCGGTTGATTTTGTGGTAAAGTAAGGTTCAAAAATTTTGGATAAATTTTCCCGGCTGATGCCACGACCGGTGTCTGAAACCCGAATAAAGACATTGCGGTGTTGTCCATCGGAGGAAATCACCACCTTCAGTTCACCGCCGCGTTCCATGGCGTCAATTGCATTCAGATACAGATTCAATAAAACCTGATTAAGGCGATCGGGATCAATCCGTACCGTGTCCATCGGGGTGTTATTTCGCGTTAGGATAGAGATGCTTTTTTCGTCGGCGTGGTCTTTAATCAGCTTGACGGAGTCATCCAGCAGGGCCTGCAACGAAATCGATTTTGGCTTCACGGGCACCGGCTTTGCGAATTCGAGGAGCTGCCCCACGACCCGGTTGAGGCGGTCGACTTCCTGGATCATGATATCGGCGGTCTGTTGATCGTCCGGTCGATCCGGATAGCGCTCTTTAAAATAGGTGGCGAATCCCTTGATGGAGCTCAAGGGGTTGCGAATTTCATGGGCGACACCGGCAGCCAATCTGCCCACCGAGGCCAGGCGCTGACTGCGAGCGACTTCTCTCCTGAGGGTGCGCACTTCGGTTAGGTCTTTAAACAGCAGGACATGGCCCAGGAACACCTCGTCTTCATCTTTAAGGCGGCTGGCTCCGATTTCCAGCGGAACGCTATTTCCTTCGGATGTGGTACATTCGATTTCCTTTTCGATAACCGCATCCCGGTTTTGAGAATCTTCTATCTCTTCCAAGAGTTCTGCCGGAAGTATGCGCCGGGCCTCCCGGCCGATGATGTTTGTGGCGGAGAGCTGCAGAATGGATTCGGCACCACGATTGAAGGCCGCAATTCTGCCCTGATTGTCCAGTGCCAATAAACCGATGGGCACATTTTCCACGACGTTATCGGAAAATGCCTTTATCCTGGAAAGCGAAGCCCGCGTGGCGCGATAACTTTGAAGCAGAAACAGCAGCGTGAACCCGGCAAATCCGACCAGCAGCAAGATGGCCCCCATCATAACGGCGTGGCGCACATCTGCTCTTTGAGCCTCTTCAATCGGATTCATGTCCAGCCCAACGAAGATAATCTGCGGGGAGTCGGAGGCTGCTTCATTTTCCTGCCAGTGCGGTTGGGAACGGCGGCCCATCATCCCCATGTGGCGCTGCATCATCCCCATCCCTCTGGGAGGACCGGATGGGATGAATTTTCGATAGACCTCAAAAATGTTGTTGCCATCGTCCGGTGTAATCTGACGCCATTGCAGGGTTTTATTACGCGCTATTTCCTTAAGATCCAATTCGGCCGCATGGCCGGCACCGATTTGATCGGGATTGCTGTGGGCGAGGGCTTTTCCGGTTTCATCGGCCACCAGAAGATGAACGATATCAGGTTGTTGAGCGGTTTCTGCCAGGAGCTGCTGCAGCTGAAATCCTCCCCATTGCCTGCCCATCATTCCTGTTCGAGTGCCGGCTTCAAAGGATCGGATCAGGGCCGCTCCTTTTTCCAGCAGAAGATGGATGCTTTTTTCCTTCTGGCGGTTGATGTTTTCAATGGTAACAAAAACAACAATCGGCAGCAGTACGGCCGCCGCCCCGATTAATACCCAGGGCGGAACCCCGGCCCAGAATTTTTTATTTTTTGATTTGGTAAACATAACGACTTCTCAGAGCAAATTAAAAAGCCAAAGGCTTTTTAATTGTGTACAAAATATCCAATTTTTTATTCGTAACTGGATACATAGTATACATTATTTTCCCAAATTCAACCGGTAGGAATGGATCTTATCGATCGGGAATAACTCAATTATAAAAATTATTTTATTAATATCAATTGGTTATATAAACTTTTATTTCCCATCTTTAATTATGGCACGCGAATTGCCGTATAAGTATGGCAAAATTAATGCCTAAATCATCAATTCCAATAACGAATAACCAATAACAAATAGCGATCCAAAATTTCTCCAGAAATTTTGGATTCACAAAACGGAGGTAAAAAAATGAGTTTTAGCAAAACAGGTAAGATTTTTATGGTAGTGGCAATCGTAGCGGTCCTTGGGATCGCGGTTACATCCTTCGCCGGCTGGGGCAGAGGACATTGGGGTTCTGGATATCACATGGGCCCGGGTTATGGAATGCATCGCGGCTGGACGGACGGCCCCCGCGGTTATGGCGGCCGTGGATATCAGAGTGATCTGAGCGAGGAAGACCTGGCCAAACTGAACAAAGAGCGCCAGGCCTTTTTCGAAGATACCAGTGACCTCAGGGAACAGCTTTATCAAAAAGAACTCGAGTTAAGAAGCGAGCTTGCCAAACCGGAACCTGATGCCAAAAAAGCTGCCGGATTGCAGGCGGAAATCTCCAGTCTTGAAAGCCAGCTGGATCAAAAACGTCTTGAGCAGCGCATCAAGATGAGAAAGGATTTTCCCCGGTCCGGATACATGGGCCAAGGCTACGGTCCCCGGGGAAAGGGCCGCGGAATGTACGGTGGCGGCGGTTATGGTAGAGGCGGCGGCGGAGGCTGCTGGTATTAAAATCAAAATCTAATAATAATCAAATCAAAAGGGGGGCATTTTGCCCCCTCATTTTTTTTTCTGCGGTCCTATCATCCTAATTATTATGGTATTCACCGCAACTCATCCAGGATTGGGAAATTTCCCGTGGATACCGATCACCTGACTTAATAATATTTCATTCTTGACTCAGCTCTATATTTTCATTAATTACCTATTTATCCAAGAGGCTTTCATTTTTACCCCAAAAAAAAACACATGCGCCTTGAGAAAAGTCTCAGGCTCATTTTTGCAATAAACGTTTCTTTAATACTCCTTCCTTTTTTATAACGGCAACTCTGCAATCGCTTAACTAAGGCCTTTTTAAAGTTATCGAATGGCGGCCTGAGTAATACCTTTATCTTAACCGACTAAAAGGGATGAAAGGAGGTGATGGCAGCATAGGAATAATGGCGGTTTGTGGGATAAATATATTACCCTAAAACACTTAGACAGTAGGAGGTGATTGAGGATAAAAAGATTTTTATTTTTCAATTGTGACAACATTATTAAAAAGGAGGTCAAAATGAAAAAGAAAATCTTAGCCGCAACAATCTTTGCAATTTTTTCAATGGCGCTGTTGCTACCGATTTTTGCCGGCGAAGCGCAGGCCGCAGAAAAAGTCGGCTGGGTCGGTCCGGTTTACACGGAGTTAGCCGAGAGTCTGAACAGGGGATTTACAGCCTACTATAAGAAGACCTATGGTAAGGATATAGAGATTACCTTCGTGAAGCCGGGCGGTTGGCCAGTTTGCCTGGACAAAGTGAGACTATGGGGCGGCAAACCGGATGCCGACATCTTCCTGGGTGCCGGCGCTCCCGCGCATGAAATCGCGAAGAAAGAAGGATTGATCGTACCTTACCGGCCAAAGGATTGGGATAAAGTCCCCGCCAAATGGGGCGGTATGAAGGTAAAAGATGCAGATGATTATTGGACCTGTTTTGCGCCCTGGATCGTCACCAACCTATACAATGAGAAGGTTTTGAAAAAGCTTAGGCTGCCGCCGCCGAAAACATGGAACGATTTACTCAATCCCATCTACAGGGGAAACGTCGTGCATACCCTTCCGTACGCCTCCGGCACCATGCATGAAACCGTAGAAATTCTCATACAGGCATTTGGGGAACAGGAGGCCTGGAAATATCTCAGATTATTGGCGGCACAGCTGGCACGCTTCTCCACCGGCAGCACCGATACGACTCAATTAACGAGCCGCGGAGAGGCGCCCATCGGGATCGCGCAGCCACAAATGAACGCGATGGCTGCGCGCAAAGATGGCTATCCCGTGCGTGATTTGCTCCCGGAAAAAACGATTCTGGTTCCGGAGGCCGTGGCCTTGTTGAAAGGCGCGCCCAACGAGGCTAACGGAAAAATCTTTCTCGACTGGCTGTTCAGCATGGACGGACAAAAATATGTACTGGAAGGCCGATACTTTGCAGCCAGGACGGACATTAAATTCTCCGTATGGGAAAAAGAGGGCGTCGAAATGGCCAAGCACGCCACGAAGGCGCTAGGCGTTGATTCGTTCTGGGATCTGAAGGTCGGGTTTATTGAATACGATTTGGATCTTGCGGCCAAAAGATGGGACGACGTCAACAAGAAATACGAATACGAGATCTACCGCAAGTGGGGCGAGTTGAAAAGCAGTCTGTTCCTGATCGAAGAGGTCGAGGGCGAAATTGCCGCCGCCAAAGACCAAAAGATGGATGTCGCCAAAGCGGATGCCAAAATAAAAGAAGCCCGCAAGCTCTTTGAGATAGATGGCAACTATGCCGCCGCCCGCTTGGCTGCATCAAAGGCCCGCGCTCTGCTGGTCTCGCCGTAACTTCAAACTTGATTGGGTTTTCCAAACCGAGTGCTTAGCACCCGGTTCCACCCGCAACGATTGGGTCGCTTCGCGCACCTATCTTTTACCGCCTATGGCGGTAAAATCCAAGCCACCCACTTTGCGGGTGGTCGTTGACTCTCTGCTTTTTGGTGCAGAAATTCTCAAATTGGTTTAATTATTTACTCCTCCCCCCCTTTTATGGGGGGAGGGGTTAAACCATTGTTGTTGACCTATACACCCATTTCTTCTTGCAGGTTAACAAAGAAACAAACCAGCAACATTTACCCCTGTCCGATGGGCAAGATATTCCAAAATATTATCTTAATGCAAAGGATCTGATATGTCGCGCGGCAACATCTCTCTGGCAGCATTCCTGTGGCTGATCATTGCCTTTTTCGTTCTTTATCCGCTGTCATTCCTGGTGCTGGAAAGTTTCAAAATCTCTGGGACCGACAACTGGGGTATCCAAAATTATTTGGAATTCTTCCAGGACACTTATTATCTTAAAACCTTTGGAAATACCTTGCTCCTGAGCACGCTGGTGCTTGTGACGACCACCATATTCGGGGTGCCTCTGGCGTACATTCTAGCGAGATACAGACACAGGGGTAAGACCGTCTTTACGGCCCTGATCCTTTTGCCGATTGTTTTGCCCGCTTTTGCCGGCGTATTTGCATTCATCATCTTTTTTGGCAAGTATGGTACTCTGAATCTGCTTCTGATGGATATGGGATTGATCGAGAAACCCATAAACTTCATTTTCGGTTTACATGGACTGGTATTTATTCAAGCCTTACATATGCTGCCGTTTATCGTGCTCGGACTTTCGGCCGGCTTTACCAACATCGACCCCTCCTTTGAAGAAGCCGCCGAGGTCGAGGGCGCCAGCGGCTTTCGGAGATTTTTCACCGTCTCGCTGCCGCTTTGCACGCCCAGTTATCTGGCGGGGGCAGTGCTTGTATTCCTATGGCCTTTTACTGACTGGCTCACGCCATTGATCTTGGGACAGCATGACTTGCTCCCATCGGTTTCGTACATTAACATCGCCTATCACTTTACCGATATGCACCGCAAATACATGGGCATCGTGGCGGTGGTCGTTTCTGCCGTTGTTTGCATTTCCCTCTTTTTGCTCGCCAGGTGGTGGGTTGAGAAGAAAAAGTATACCGGTCTCTCAAAAGGAACAACCTCGGAAGGCAGGGTGATAGAGCCCGGCGCGCTGGTGAAATCGAGCGCGTATGTGTACATGATTTTTATCGCCATCCTCGTACTGCTGATACCGATCGTGCTGGGGTTAGCCGCTTTTTCCAGAAGATGGACCCTTGAAGTATTTCCAACTTATTGGACTCTCGAAAATTTCAGGCTCATCCTACTGGAAACCCCGGGCCTGATAGCGAACTCTTTCAAGTTCAGCGGGATCGCGCTAATTTTCGGGATCGCCTTTGGACTTCCGGTCGCCTATCTAATTGTTCGCACCCGTGTCCCGGGAAAAGATGCGCTCGACTTTGTGATCACGCTGATGCTCGCGTTTCCGGGTATCGCGATTGGTGTGAGCTATATGCTGGCATTTTGGAAAGGTATACCCTTAGCCCATCATTGGATCATTATGTCTATAGCCCTGTTTTCCCGGCGGCTCCCGTATTTTTTGCGAATGGCGCATTCTTCCTATTTGCAGTTGGATCCTTCGCTCGAGGAGGCCTCAGAGGTATCGGGCGCCGGTAAAATTAGAACATTTTTCAATATATCATTGCCGTTGCTGCTCAAAGGGGTGCTGGTGGGTGTGGTGATGTTCTTCATCATGGCGTTCCAGGAGATCTCTACTGCTGTGTTTCTCTATAAAGGGGGATGGGAAACCTTGCCCATTGGAATCTATTTGAACTGGCATCGCGGTATGGAATTCGGAAATGCCGCTGCCATGGCTTTTTTAATGATTGTAATCACCTTTATCCTGCTGCTGATTATATCGAGAATCAGCGGAGGCGTCCTCAAAGCCGCCTGGGGGTCAGGGGAACAATAATGGTGTCAGGTGTCCGTGTTCAGGTGTCAGGATTGCGACATTGAATGCGTCAAGAGCCATCAGGTCTGCATTCTGTCATCTTTTCCTGACACCTGAACCGCGTCTAGCGGAACTTTTGACGACTGTACAAGGAGACAAACTGAATGGCATTTATTGAGATCCAAAACCTGTTCAAGCGCTTTAAGGATGTAGTGGCCATTAATCGCATTCAGCTTGAAGTCAACAAAGGGGAAATGCTGACCCTGCTGGGACCCAGCGGGTGCGGTAAAACAACTACCCTGCGCTGCATCGCCGGATTGGAGAAACCGGAAGAGGGCGACATTATTATTGACGGCCAGCCGATGCTTTCACAGGGATTTGTCCCGTCGTCCAAAAGAGGCATCGGTATGGTATTCCAAAACTATGCCGTCTGGCCGCACATGAAGGTATTCAGTAACATTGTTTACGGCTTGAAAATTAAGAAGATACCCAAACCAAAAATCCGGGAACAGGCCAAGCAGGTATTGGAACTGGTGGGTTTGGCCGGTTTGGAGGACAGATATCCGGCTCAATTGAGCGGCGGCCAGCAGCAGCGGGTGGCGCTTGCGCGGGCGCTGGTGACCAATCCCAAAGTACTGCTATTGGATGAACCGCTCAGCAACCTGGATGCCAAGCTCAGAGAAGAATTGAGATTTGAAATCAAAAGCCTCGTCAGACGCATGGGCATCACGGCGGTTTACGTCACCCACGACCAGGCCGAAGCCATGGTGATCTCGGACCGCATTGCCGTTATGGATTCAGGCAACGTCGTGCAAATCGGTAATCCCCAGGAGATTTATAAAAAGCCCGCCAATCGTTTTGTGGCTGATTTTATCGGCACTATGAATTTCATGTCCGGCGAGATCGTCGAAGTTTTGGAAGACCGCAACGCGGTTTCGGTACGCACCGAATTCAGCGACAAGATGGTATGTATGTCGCCGGACAGCACCGCCGCAACACCCGGCAAAGCAGTGTATGCATCCATACGACCTGAGGATGTACAGGTGTCTGCAGAATCCCCTCAAGCCACTGAAAACGTGTTCAAGGGCAAGATCGTCCACAAGGCTTATTTGGGGAACTTTCTGTTCTATTTTGTCAGCGTAAATGACACCATGATCCGGGTACAGGCACCCCATCACCTGCCGCAAGAAGAGGGACAGGAACTTTACCTGTTGCTGGATCCGCAAAAATGTGTAGTCCTGTCTTGATCTTACACATCATTTAAGGCAAGAAACAACCGACAGCAAAGGTAGAATTGCCATACAAGCGGCAGCCCATCATCCGATTCAATCGTCTTCTATTTATGATTAACGCACATCCTTTTGACAAGGAAACCGGAAATGTGATTGAATGAGAAGGATTTAGTATCCTCAAAGAACCTTCCAAACAACAAAACGATGCCCTCTTTAAGAACTCAGGTTTTAATCATCGGAGGCGGGGTTACGGGAGCCGGTCTAGCCCGGGACCTGGCTTTGCGCGGTGTAAACTGTATCCTCGTCGAACAGGGTGACATCAACGCCGGGGCTTCCGGTGCCAATCATGGTCTGCTGCACAGCGGAGCCCGCTATGTTTCCTCTGATCCGGGCAGTGCCGCGGAATGTCATACGGAAGGAACGCTTTTAAAAAAACTGGCGCCCCATTGTATAGAAGATACCGGAGGTCTGTTTGTGGCGGTTGAAGGCGATGATGAAAAATACGTGGCCGATTTTCCCGACTTGTGTGCCCGTTGCAATATCCCGGCACAGGCATTGGACGTCAAAGAGGCGCGCGAACTTGAACCGGCTCTTTCAGAAAAATTGATCGCCGCCTATACGGTAGGAGATGCCTCCATCGATCCGTTTAAACTTTCAATGGAAAACATAGCCCAGGCCCAGGCCCTGGGTAGTAGCCTGCTGCGATTTACTAAAGTGGTCGGGTTCGAGAAAAATAATAAAAAAATCCAGGCAACCCGCTTGCACAATCTTACGACCGGCGAAGAATTTAAGATTGAGTCCGAACAGGTGGTCAACGCCACCGGTGCCTGGGCCGGCATGATTGCCGGGCTGGCAGGGGCTGAGATCGATATTATTAATTCCAAGGGAAGTCTGATCATCACCCACAATCGAATTACGGATCGGGTAGTAAACCGCATGCGCCCTTCCGCCAATGCCGATATTTTGGTTCCGGGGGGTACGGTATCCATTCTGGGGACCACTTCTATCCGCATAGACAGCATGGACCAGGTGTATCCCTCGGTGGAGGAGGTCGACGCAATGGTGGGTGAAGCGACCAGGATGATACCGGCTCTGGAAACGACTCGTTACATTCGGGCGTATGCGGGCGTCAGACCGCTGGTTGGGTCGAAGTCTGCATCCGACGACCGCGATGTCAGCCGGGGATTTGCACTTGTCGATCATGTTGAAGATGGTCTCGAGAACTTTGTTACGATTTCCGGCGGCAAGCTGACCACCTATCGGTTGATGGCCGAAAAAACAGCCGATCTGGTCTGTAGTCGCCTAGGTGTTTCCAAACCCTGTTTAACCGGGACCGAACCCCTTCCGGAAACCCAACCCGCAAGATGGACCGAACCCGGGCTGGCGTCAAAACTGTGGCTGGCGCAACATGATCCGCAGGACATTTTGCTGTGCGAATGTGAAATGGTGCCCAAAAGCGCCGTGGATGCCCTTGTGGATTCCATTCAGAAGCAGGAAGGGCAGCCGGATCTCAACGCCATCGCCCTGCGCAGCCGAATCGGTAAAGGTGCATGCCAGGGAACGTTTTGCAGTGTCCGTGTGACCGCCTATTTATATGACCAGGGCGAATTGCAAACGGAGCAGTGCCTAACCAATCTCAAAGCGTTTCTCAGCAGGCGTTGGAGCGGGCAACACCCTACGCTCTGGGACAAACAGCTTGTGCAGTCGGAGTTGTTGGAAGCGTTGCATTGCGGGTTGTTTGGGTTGGAGCTATAGCCTAACGGCAGGTTTCAGGTGTCGGGTGTCAGGATGATGAACCCGCTGAAATTAAATAGTATCAGATTTCACATTATGTCATCTTTTTCTGAAACCTGAAACCTGAAACCTGAACCGCCCACAGCGGAACCTTTTTTATGTAAGGATAGATCACCTCAATGAACGACATAGAACCGCTCAAGTGTGACCTGTGCGTAATTGGCAGCGGCCTGGCGGGTATGGCGGCGACCCTTTTTGCCGTTACAAGAGGTCTGTCCGTTGCGCAGGCCGGTCATACCGGTGAAATTATCTTTGCCAGTGGGTTGCTGGATCTGATGGGCGTGCACCCGGTCGCTGAAAAGCGGCTCTGGAGCGATCCCTGGGCCGCCTTAGATGCGATCAAACGGGATATTCCCGATCACCCGTATGCGCGCTTAAAAAAAGATGATATCATGGCCGCCTTCGATGAAATCTTGGCCTTTTTGGAGGGGGCCGGTCTTACCTATCATAGACAAAGGGATCGTAACAGCGATGTGCTGACCGCACTGGGCACCATCAAACAGACCTACTGTGTCCCCCATACTATGTGGAACGGGGTTCGGGCACTGGAAGAAAAACCGGCTGGTCTAATAATTGATATTCGGGGCTTGAAAGGATTCAGCGCAAGTCAAATTGTGGGCGCCTTACAAAATGAATGGTCTGATTTACGTTCCGCGCGGATCTCATTTCCGGGTAGCGACCATTTAAGCGAGGTATATGCGGAACATATGGCCAATGCTTTACTGCTGCCTCACAATCGCGAGAAACTTGCAGAGGTCTTATGTCCCCTTGTTGAAAAATCAAAAATTGTGGGACTGCCGGCTGTTTTAGGGCTTTATCGAACGCATGAGGTCCTCTCCCACTTGGAGGAGTTGATCGGTGTGCCGATCTTTGAAATTCCCACCATCCCCCCGTCGGTTCCCGGACTGCGGCTCAAGGAAGCATTTGAAAGGGGGTTGCGTTTGAAGGGTGTTCACTATTTTTCTTTGAAGCGCGCTTTACAGGTGCGGCAACCGGTAGGTGGGCATTTTGAAACCCATATCGGCCTGAACGATGTCGAACACATCATTCACTCCAGGGGAATCCTTCTGGCAAGTGGACGATTCATCGGAGGCGGATTGTATGCTGACCGCAAGTGCATTCGCGAAACAATCTTTGGCCTACCGGTTTACCAGCCCGACAGCAGGGCAGAGTGGCATCGCCGCGATTTTCTGGATCCCCGCGGACATCTGATTAATCAGTGCGGCCTCGAAATTGATGAGAAATTTCGTCCCCTAAACGATTCCCGCCAGCCAGCTTTCGAATCGCTTTTTGCGGCCGGTTCCATTCTGGCGCACAATGATTGGAAACGCATGAAATGCGGTGCCGGCCTTGCCATCGCCACCGCTTTCGGGGCGATCAACTCTTTTATCCCGCTCTGTAAGTGATTTCCATTAATACGTCCATCCTTCGCAGACACAAAAATCCAATATTGCTCTAACATTTTTCTAACCATTCAGGTTTATTGTCTCTTCACAATGCGCTGGTTGCCCAAAGGCTCTCGAACTGAAACACCAACAAAAACAAGCAATCCATACCTTTATTATTTCGGAGTAGACACGGACGATGTGATGGCATCTATTTTACGACACTATGAATTCAAACATCTTGGCGAAACTAAGTGGCAAAAGGTTTCCGAGAAAACAGTTATGGAAAAATTAGTCGATAACTTTGATCCGGTTACACCCATACTTTCCAGGATACTCAGAGGCGAGGAAATCATTACCATCCAGGGTATATATCGGAAAATTCACCGTTAATGTTTTAATAAGCATCAGACTTTTTGGGCTTGCTGCCCCCCTCCCTAAAACCTGCCAACAGTCCGTAAAATTAAGATTTAAAATTAAGCGTGATACACATTGTTACAATTTGTTACGTTCCTGAAAGGTAATTCTGGATTGAATATATTAACATTTGTCCAGATATGAAAAACTTAATAAGGAGGGCAGCGATGGCTCTCAATGCCAGGACTGATATTTTAGCATCAAAAGTGATTGGGTATATACGTCTTAGGCTCTTTGCCGAACAGACCCCTTCAATTTGTGTTCAATTTAGCGAATTCGAAAATATCGATAAAATGATTGAACACATGCGCGGTCGATTAAAACCCGCATTTCAACAAGAATATCGAGATGTTTATTATCATCGTTTCAATCGAACTCAAGTCGCAAATTCAAATGTCGATCTAATCTCTCCCGATTCAAAATTAGAGCTTAGTAAAGGAAAAAACTTGTGAATGAGCCTAAAACAACGCGGGAGAAATGGTTTGAGCAGCGTGATGACCTCACGGGTGAACATCCCTTCGGTGATGCCGGACAGATCATTTTTGCTCTGCTTTTTTTGGGAATATGGATTGCCGATTCATTTTTTTTGAAATACACCACACAGCTTAATGATATCGTTCCCGCCCTGGTCAGAAAACCTCTCGGGATTTTGATTCTATGCCTGTCAGCCTATTGTGCCTGGTCGGGCTTGAGAATCGTCTTTGGTGAAGTGCGGGAAACACCGTCCGTTATCCGCAAGGGCGTTTTCGGCGTGGTGCGGCATCCGATTTATCTGAGCGAGGTACTGCTGTATTCAGGCCTTTTCATGCTCAACATGTCGCTGGCGGCAGGCGCAATATTGCTCGGTATTACGGCGTTTCTGTATCGCCTATCACGCTACGAAGAGGGATTATTGCTGAAACGCTTTGGCGATGACTACAGGTCATACGCTCGCGACGTTGGCATGTGGGTACCCCGGTTACGAAGGTAAGGGAGTCGGAGTTAGGCGTAGGGTTTTTGTAGGGTAATCGATCTTGCAAACGGTGGAGTCATACAGATAACGCACAGCTTAGAAAAGCTTTTGGTGACATTTATTAATCTCAGGTTGCCCTTTCATTTGCATTTGCACTATCCAGAATTAATGCAAACAATTCAACATATTCACTCTCACTATTTTTCGGTCTGACGTTATATCGCATATAGGAAATCAAATCCTTTAGAATTGAAGCGTATCTCTGGCCACATTTTTTTTTCTCGTCATCAGCGACCCCGCGTCGATATAAAAGACGTTCAGCCGCGGTCGCTTCCCGATCGGCTAAATAGATTATATCATGGTAATCCTCGTTTTTAATGGCCGCAACAAAATCAGAAAAGTTGCAATTGGAAGAGATCATCAAATCCTCCTCAAAAATGATCATTTCAGTTAATAAAATACATTAACACCCACACCCCATGCTTGCAGAAATACGAAAAGGCAGGACGATGGAATTAAATATTGTTTTACGTGAAATAAGTCCAGAACAATTTTCTGCTCTCACCTACTTCGAATTGACCAACAAATTAATCGATAATTGTTAGATTTTTGTTAGGAAAATCATAAAAAACTAACAAATGTTTGAGCTAATTTAAGGTCTAAAATCATGCAGTCAATATCTGTCTGAATAAACTGACCATATTTTGTGACAGGATAAGTAGGTATGATTGTTGGTGGAATCTCAAGAAGATGATTCAACAGGTCCTGGCCGTCAATAGACTTGGTCGGACCGCGTCGAGTCGGTGGAACTTTTGTGCGTAACCTACTGGGGATATGATGAATTTAATAATTGATCGGCGCCTGAGAACTCCTTTGTTAGCTTACGAAAGGTTCTGCATTTTGGATAATCTGAACACCGGAAACGGATGAACGAATCGTCGCGCATATAAATATGCATCGGTTTCCCACAACCGGGACAATCGGGCCTTTTTTTAACCTCAAATCGGCTTTTGCCGAAAACAAACTGACGATTGCATATTTGACATAGGTATCTTTGCTTGCCGTTTTTCGTCTTTCCAAACTTGTATAGTGCGTCCGAATCGCATCTCGGACAATTAATGTCGGTACCCATGATTTGGAATCTCAGCTATCCTGACCGGTTAATACAATGTAATTTTATGTTTATCAGAGATGACGCCGACAAATTAAATTGCTAAGATCGTTTAGTTACTTACCCCTTTGCCAACGATGCGAATCGATTGGTGCTCCGAATGGTATGCTCCAATTGTTAGAATTATGTTAATATCAAATTAAAAATTGATTGGGTTTTCCAAATCCCGCCATGGCGGGACTTCGCACCCAGTTTCACCGCGTTGTTTTCAACGATTGGGGCACTTCTCGCCCTGCCTTTACCGCTATGGCGGTAAAATCCAAGCCACCCGCTATGCGGGTGGTCGTTGACTCGCAGCGGGATATCTTTGGTGCCGATAACAGACTTACATTTGAAATTTGCTTTCAGAAAAACGAAATCCGATTTTACCCTCTCGCAGGATTTTGTTTAGCCCTTAGCTAACTATATAGATTACTTTTTTCAGGACCGTTTTTCCCCAATGGATATGGTCCTGGGATTGAAACACATTTGTGATTTCATAGCGATCCAGTCGACTTTAAATCCAATTCTAATTTATCGTTAATTTTTTCCGAATATCCTCATCCTAATATCGATCACAACTTTTGAGTTTGATAACTGAACCGGGTACTTTCTCGGCCGGAATCGGTACCGAAAAGCCCGAATCAGAAGCAGTAAATGCTTTTGATTCGGGCTTTTCCATTTTTGAAGAAAGGAGGTGAAACGAATCTACAAGAAAGACTTTTCATTGGATTTTAGGATTTTAACAACATTTAAACTCAGCAGAACGAGAATAAAATTTTAGGGAGGAAAATATGAAAAAAGGATTTACAATTCTATTCGCAACGTTTCTGGCTCTTGTCATGATGGCTTCATTTGCTGCAGCAGCCAAGCCAGCCAAGCCAGCAGCAGCCAAGAATGTTATCGTACTGATTCCGGACGGATGTGATCAAAACATTCAAACCGCCGCCCGTTGGTACAAAAAGCATGTGCTAGGGGATGAGAAACCGCTGGCATTGGACCAAATTAAGGTCTCAGGTATGGTAACGACCCACATGGCAAACTCAATTATCACCGGTTCCGCTGCTGCTGCTACTGCTTTTGCCACTGGTTATAAGACCACTGTTCGTTTTCTGGGCGTTGGACCAGATCCAGAAAAAGAGGCTTTTTTAACTGGATTTGACTCTCCTATTGATCCTTATGCCCCAGTGCAGTCCGTGCTGGAAGCCGCAAAATTAGCAGGAAAAGCCACTGGTCTTGTTGCCACCAGCCGCATTACCCATGCTACTCCGGCTGCCTATGCCTGCCACATCAAAGACCGAGGTATGGACAATGAAATCATGGAGCACCTGGTCTATCAGGACCTCGACGTTGTTTTCGGCGGTGGCGCTCGTCATTTGATTCCAAGTGGCAGCAGTTACGAAACGTCTTTTGGCGCTTTCTGGGGCGGCAGACGTTCTGACGACGAAGATCTGATCCAGGTCTTAAAGGATCGTGGGTATCAATTTGTCGATGAAAAAGGTACCATGCTTGCCCTGACTACTGGTCGGGTTTGGGGAATGTTTGACGACAGCCATATGGAAGCAGATATCGACCGTGATGAATTCGCCCCTAGACAACCGTCGCTCGCTGAAATGACCGACAAGGCCATCGAACTTCTGTCTCAGGACAAAGATGGATTTTTCCTGATGGTCGAAGGCAGTCAAGTGGACTGGGCCGGTCACGCCATGGATCCCATTCATATGATTACTGATTTTCTAGCTTTTGATATGGCAGTAGCTGAAGCCCTTGATTTTGCGGAAGGTACGGATACCGTGGTATATGTTTTCCCGGACCACGACACCGGGGCAATGAGTATCGGTCATGAACAATCCGATTATCCGCCGGGTTATACAAGTACTACAGTGGAAGATTTGGTCGATCCGTTGAGCGAAATGCAGATTAGCGCCACCGGTGTGGATCGAAAAATCTTAGCTTTGGGAGGCTATCATAATATAAACAATATTCAATCTGCTGTATCAGAGTGGTGGGGTATAAGCTTGAGTAATGATGAAGCACAAGAGATTAGCCACCTCGTAGCGAACGGTATGTACGGCAACAATGCGATCGGCGAAGTTGTCAGCAAGTATCATACTGTCTTCGGGTGGACAACCCATGGACACGCCGGTGGAGACGTGCCGTTATGGACATATTATGATGGATATGCCCATGCTGTTGGTCTTTTTGACAACACTGATCTTGCCAACCTCGCTGCAGCTGATTTGGGTGTAGCTCCTCTGACAGCCTCAGGTGAGTGGACAGCTTATGATGATACGGTATTGGACTGGGCCGATCCGCAAAATCCTGTGGCCGTAATCGGCGGAGCACGATATCCCGTCAGCAAGGATATCATGATTGTAGGAGATAAAGAAACTAACCTGCACGGCATTACTGTTTACAACGCTGATACTACTAATAATATGGTTTATATTCCCAATGAATAAAGTAATTAATAGTTAACACACCAAATAATAAGAGCAGGATCGAGACTTATCCTGCTCTTATTAACAATATATTTAATGAACAATTCTATTCAATCAATACTTACTTGTATTGAAACGCACTTCCTTACTTACCTAAAATAAAACCCCTGCTGTCTGCAAAATCATACCTGCCATACTCAGCATCAATTCCTAAATATTTCCAGATGTTTTCAAAGCAATAAAAGCCACTAAAATTATGATTAAGGAAACAAGATTGATTATTTTTCTGACACCACTGTTTGGGCTCCGGCAAGCGACAAAGTTTATATTCCCAAGCAGTAGGTTAATCTTAGATTTTAAAAATCTCCTGGTGCTTTGAGGGGTTTTTTTTGCCTTCAATAAATAAATTTTTTTGCTTAAATCCTGCTTTAAAGTACATACCAAAAGGTCTCGTTTATTACAGAACCGTTTAAAACCGCTTTGAATTATTGATAAATTATATGGATTTCATCATTAAATGGCCTTCATAAATTTTTGATACCGTCAAACAAATTAATGCAAATTATTCGTACATCTATTTTTAACGAATCTCTAGCTTCGACCAAATATTAAGTGCCTAAAAATAGATTCACTATAAATTTATCTAATATATATGATTATATGATCAGGGTAATGCCAGAACTTTCCTGCGGCATGATATTTTGAATTGGATTCTCATCTGCAAGAAACCGATAACAAGTATTTCAAATTTATGCCATGAAAACACAACAAATTGAAAATTTGAACCGGCCCATTCGCATTGACAAATCCAAAAAATTATCCCGCCTGCTCGAATACCTGAAAAGTCTAAACGATGAGCAATTTACCGGTTATCTCAAAATCAATTTCAGCCAGGGCGGCATTGCCAGAGTTGAGCGATTTGAAGAAGTATCTAAAAAACTAACCTTTTAACTCGGCTTCACCAGGAATTTTAAAAGCTCGAGCCCTTCCTCGCGGGCATGCAGGATGTGCTTGATGTCAATGCCGTGTAATTCTTCGCGAGGCAATATTCGATCCTTCAAGGCCTGCCGATAGAGCAGGTATTCTTGTTTTGCAGAAATATGGGGCTGGACCTTTTCCGAATAAAAAAGGGTGTCGATCGGCTGGTTTTTGCCATTCTGATTTCCTTCGGTTAAATCCACGCGGTGATCACCATATTCCAGAAAGCAATGAATCATCGGAACATAGGGCAAATCATATTTTCTCAATATTTTGTTTGTCCCGGTGACGATCGCTTCGGTCATGGGGTAGATTCCGATCGATTTATTGATCGGCAAATCTAATTCCGCCGCCAGGGTTGCAATGACGGCATGTTTGGTTGTGCAACTGCCCATCTTTTCTTTAAACAAAATCATCAGGTCATCTCTGTCGGAATTATACCCGTAAGGTAAATTATGGACATAATCGCACGCGTCCAGAAAATATTTTATTCCGGAGTTCAAAAAATGATTTGAAATCGTGCCGGCGTCAATGATGGCCTTGTTCGGAAAAACAGGATAGGCTTCCATTATTATTTTCTTAGGAAACAAAAATTGTGTTAAAGATTTTTATTACTATGCATAACGCGTTTTATCCGGATGTTTAGATATAAATGTTTCGGTCATCCGATAGGCTTCATCATCTGTAAATTGCCGAGGCGGGTGTTTACAGAAGTAAGCAGAGGGTGCTTCGAGAACACCCCCCTGACCGCGTTCGAGGGCCAGCTTCGCACACCTGATGGCGTCGATCGTTACGCCGGCTGAATTCGGGGAATCCTCCACTGACAGTCGCATCTCAAGATCCATGGGAACATCTCCGAAAAGTTTGCCTTCCATTCGAATAAAGCACACCTTGTTATCTTTCTGCCAGGGCACCCAGTCGCTGGGTCCAATATGAATATTCTCATTTTCCAGTCGGCGGGCCGCAACGGCCTGAACCGCCTCGGTTTTCGATTTTTTCTTTGAGTAAAGCCGGTGCCGGTTCAACATGTTTAAAAAGTCGGTATTGCCACCCGTGTTGAGCTGATAGGTTCGATCGATCTTTACCCCTCGCTTTTTAAATAGATCGGTTAAAACTCGGTGAGTTATCGTTGCGCCCAGCTGTGATTTGATATCATCCCCAATAATTGGAACGGATTTTTCTTGAAACCGGTTGGCCCATTCCCGATCGCTTGCAATAAACACCGGAATATTATTGATAAATGCGACACCCGCAGCCAAGGCACATTCCGCATAGAATTTAGCAGCCTCCTCTGATCCCACCGGCATGTAATTCAGCAGAATTTCAGCTCCGGTCTCCCTAAGGATATTGACCACCGCATGCTTATCGGGTTCTGAATCATCGGCCGGAAGAAAGGTATATTTATCCTCATATTCCGCCATGTGTTCTGAGAGACCATCTAGAATTCGTCCCATCTGAACGCGAACATCCGATGGAGGTAAAACGGAATGGAAAGTAGTTGTGCAATTTGGCAGTGCAAAAATAGCCTCATTCAAGTCTTTGCCGACCTTGCGCTTATCGATGTCAAACGCAGCAACCACATCAATATCACCGGGCCGATATCCACCAATTTCCCAATGCATTAATCCGATGGCATCCGCTGGATTCTTATCTCTATAGTAGTGAATACCCTGGATTAGAGAAGAGGCACAATTCCCAAGACCCGCTATTGCAATCCTTATTTTATTCATCGCCATTCTATTTCCATTTTAGATTATTATGAGAACCAGATTTACATAACCGAATTTAGCTGAGATTGCTCAAGGCAATTAATACCTAACGTTGACTTACGGCAATTTGCGCGGCCACCTTAATCCCTCCTTTCTCTGCTGCGTGATGAAATTAAATAAGAGATCGTCCATCGACGGTCAGATGATTGCGAAAAGCGGCGTTGTTTTGGGTTTTTAAGTGGGATTGGCTGATCGGGATTTAACGCATTGGAAGGAATATTTCCAGGAAAAATATTATCCTAACTAAATTCTAACAATTCTGTATTACGGTTCATTCAAAAATTCAGCTTTTATCATAAATAATAACAATTCATACCTTTTGCATTTTGAACGGAATTGTACCCTTGAACGCATCACCCATACCACATTTTAGCAAAAGCACCAAATACTGGCTTATAAGCGCCATATTCGTATTTATAATTAATGTTTTTATTCTTGTATTTCGAAATTACATTAATCCTTTGGTCGGGATTTCTTTTGCTTTATCCACACCTGGGATTTTGGTTATCTTTTATTTTCTAACGAAGTTATTCTTTAAAAGATACGATGACCCATAAGATAAATTCATTAGATTCTTTGATGAACTGATTCTCCCCCCTTTGTTTTATTCCTGCTAACCGGTGGAAAACCACAATGGATTGGTCCAGGCGCGTTTCCCTGCAGTGTCCTCGATCTCCAGACGGGCATACGGCCAGTCCGGCGGCAATTTGAATTCAGCCTGTAAAACGGATTCTTTTTCCTTGGCTTTAATCCAGCTCCCGTCCATTCGCGGGCCGATGAGGCGAACATATGCTACCGGTGAGGTTTCCACCTTAACCGTCTTTGCCGTATATTCAATGGTTTTAAACTCAGGTCCCTGGCTTGCATAAAAGTTGCCCCTGCGAATGGCATCTAAGATCTCTTCCTGGGCACAGGAAGCAGCGTTTACCATTATCCAGCCGCCTTTCCAGTATTTTTGTTCCGGCTTGAAATGGCTGTCATCTGTAGCAAAACCGAGAAAATCCGGATGCCGCGTCAATACGCTATCCCAGTGAGACAACGCATACCCGCTTCCGTTTTCGCAATGGGAAGAATGATTGTAAATCTCCATGCCATCAAAATTATGCCGCTGGCCGTCCTGCGGTGAATTTCCGGTCCAATACGGATGGGCCCATATCAACACTGCCCCTTGGGTGCGAGCAGCCTGCAAGGATTTTGAAAAATTGCGGGTGGCGGTGGATAGTTTGAGTGATGCGCCCAGGGCAACTACATGAAAATAAACTCCTGCCTTATCAAAGCCATCCAGTTCAATACCGTCGATGAGCAATAACCGCGCAGATTTTCGATCTCCATTGAACTCTGGCAGACACCAGTGATCGGTGACCGCAATAAAATCGAATTTTTCAGCGACATACATATCAACCAGTTCTTTGATCGAAAGATGACCATCCGAGCGATTCGTATGCAGATGCAGGCTTCCTTTGAACCATTGTCCTGAGGTTACATACCGATATCTCGATCGATGTTTTTGCCGGATATCTTCTGCGATACAGCTTGTTGTCATGGGTATACCTCCTCTGTTTGATCGCATTTATTTGCACTTATATTAAAAGACAAATATTAGATATCGTTGAGAATTGTGTTAAAAATCAGTTTTATAGCATCAAGTTATGATTAAATATGGAAGGTTATGGGCGAGGGTGATGATGTCAGAATCGATAAAATGAAAGCCATCCAATCCCATTATTTCCGTAATATGTGCGAATAGAATTTAAGGGGATTTTAGCCCTTTTTGCTCATGGAAAATTATTCTTGATTTTTATTAGGAAATTATATTTAACCGTACTTTACAATTTTGTAATTATTAAACGATGGGAGTGTTACGACCATCGACCCTCCGAAGGCAAAAGCCCGTCAGCGCTTTAAACTTTGCGGTTGGAATCGTTTCCATGCAAGGCCCCCGGTTTAATACCTGAATCTTGCATGAAAAGTAATGAGAAGTTGGTATTATATTTAAAGGATTAAGACCATTTTATCTCATTACTTTTCACCCTGCGGGCGAGCCGGAGACTTCCATCTGCTGCGTTATTAAGGCTGAGGCATAGTGCACTATAGCCTCAGCCTTAAGTGCCTTGCATATGAAAGCCTCCGACTCGTGCAAAATTCAGGTAATAAAAGCTTGTAACCGATCAGCGTGAGACGGATTTACTAACCCTGGACTATTATAGACAAGGAGTGAAAGATGAATCTCAATCGATCGAATGCAAACGAAGCGCTTCAAACGAAAAATAGATCTCGCGACGTCGCGCCTCAATCCGGTATCTGCAGCAGGTGTTTGGATGGTTGCAAAGGAAATTGCGACATGTTCAAAGCCACTTTTCGGGGGCGGGAGCTTCTTTACCCCCAGCCCTTTGGCAGCGTTACCGCCGGTGCCGATAAGGACTACCCGGTGGATTACTCTCATTTAAATATTATGGGCTATGCCCTGGGCGCCAAGGGCATTGAAGCCGATCCTGATAAAGCCACCTTTCCAAACGTCAATACCGAAACCGAATACGGCGTTACCGATAAGGTCAAGATGAAAGTGCCGATATTCACGGGCGCCCTCGGCAGCACCGATATTGCGCGCATCAACTGGAACCATTTCGCTATTGGCGCCGCCATCAGCGGGATCAGTCTGGTGTGCGGGGAAAATGTCTGCGGAATCGATCCCGCATTGGAATTTGGCGACAACGGTCTGATCAAAAGTTCACCGGAGATGGATCGCCGCATCGAGCAATATCGCCGCTACCACGAAGGCTATGGTGATATACTGGTTCAGCTGAATGTAGAGGATACCCGTAACGGTGTGGCCGAATACGTCATTGAAAAGCACGGGGTTGAAACCATCGAATTAAAGTGGGGCCAGGGCGCCAAATGTATCGGCGGCGAAATCAAGGTGAACTCTCTGGATCGCGCGATTGAATTGAAAAAACGGGGCTACATCGTAACGCCCGATCCAGAAGACCCTGCGCATCAGGCCTCTTTTAAGGCCGGGCCTTTGAAACAATTTGAGAGGCATTCGCGCCTGGGTTTCGTGGATCAGGAAGGCTTCATGAAGGAGGTGGAACGGTTGCGCAAACTGGGCGCCAAACGCATCACCCTCAAGACCGGCGCCTATCCGATGAGAGAGCTGGCCATGGCCATCCGCTGGTGCAGCGATGCCGATATCGATCTGCTGACCATCGATGGGGCTCCGGGCGGTACCGGAATGAGCCCCTGGCGAATGATGTGCGAATGGGGCATTCCGGCTATTTACCTTCATTCTATGGCCTATGAGTTAAGCGAACGCCTTGCGAAAAGCGGCAAGCGCGTTCCGGATCTGGCATTTGCAGGCGGCTTTTCCTCTGAGGACCATGTTTTCAAAGCCTTAGCCCTGGGAGCCCCCTATTGCAAAGCGGTTTGCATGGGCCGGGCATTGATGATTCCGGGCATGGTCGGCAAGAATACCGAACGCTGGTTGCGGGACGAAGATGGCGGACTGCCATCAACCGTATCGAAATTCGGATTTACCAAAGAAGAAATCTTTATGAACTATGAAGTTCTAAAGGCCAAATACGGATCGGAGATGGACAACATTCCGTTAGGCGCTGTCGGGCTCTACAATGTCGTTGATAAAATTAAAGTGGGGCTTCAGCAACTCATGGCAGGATCTCGCAACTGGGAAGTGCGCTATATCAGCCGGGACGATCTATTCTCTCTGACAGAAGATTGTGCCAAAATCACCGGCATCAAGTATGTGATGGATGCGTATCGGCAGGAAGCTTTAGAGATCATCGATGCTTAAAATTCCAGAAATGTTTGTATTAAGAAGTGGTTTTGAAACCACTTTCTAGCTCAGTGCCCCACTGAAGGAGGTAAGAGATGGCAGATACGACTTTGAAGCAGATTTTAGCAAGAGACCCGGAGCAGAAGGAGTTTCACCAGGCTGTTCATGAGGTCATTGAAACCATAAAGCCGGTTTTAGATCGCCACCCGGAATATCACCAACTCGGTGTTCTCGAGCGGATTACGGAACCCGAACGCGTGATCCTGTTTCGGGTGCCCTGGATGGATGACGAAGGATACGTGCGCGTAAATCGGGGGTACCAGGTAGAAATGAACAGTGCACTGGGCCCTTTCAAGGGAGCGCTTAGATTTCACCCTTCGGTCAATCTTGGCATTCTAAAATTTCTGGCCTTTGAGCAAACGTTTAAAAACGCCCTGACAACCCTGCCCATGGGGGGTGCTCAGGGGGGGTCGGATTTTGAACCCAAAGGAAAATCAGATGATGAGATCATGCGCTTCTGTCAGAGTTTTATGAGCGAGCTGTCCCATCACATCGGTCAGGATACGGATGTTCCGGATGGTGGTCTGGGCGTGGGAGCCCGAGAAATCGGGTACCTTTTTGGCATGTATAAAAAGCAACGCAATGAATTTAGCGGTGTTTTGACCGGCAAAGGGTTGCAGTGGGGCGGAAGTTATATTCGTCCCGAAGCAACCGGCTACGGTGTGGTCTATTTTGCAGTAGAAATGCTCGCTACCCGCAATGAAACCCTGGAAGGCAAAACCTGTCTGGTGTCCGGATCCGGGAACGTGGCGCAACACACGGCTCAAAAACTGATTGAACTGGGCGGCAAAGTTTTGACCCTCTCGGATTCGTCCGGCTATATCTATGACCCGGAAGGTATCGATCAATCCAAGCTGGATTTTGTCAAACGCTTGAAAAATATCAAACGGGGAAGGATCAAAGAATATATCGATAAATATTCTGAAGCGATTTACACTGAAGCCGATACCTCACTGGAAGCCAATCCCTTGTGGAATCAAAGAGCAGATTGTGCATTTCCGTGTGCCGTGGAAAATGAAATTTCAGAGAATGATGCCTATAATCTGCTCAACAACGGCATCAAATTGATCTGCGAAGGCGCCGACATGCCGTCATCACCGGGGGCTGTTAAAATCTTTGCGGACAAGAAGATTCTGTACGCACCGGCTAAGGCAGCCAATGCAGGCGGAGTAGCGGTGTCCGGGCTGGAAATGGCCCAGAACAGAATGCTCCTGAACTGGTCGGCTGAGGAGGTCGACAGCCGTCTGAAGACCATCATGCAGAACATCCATCAAAACTGCCTGGAGGTGGCGGCCCATTACGACATGCCGGGCAACTATCTGGTGGGCGCCAACAGCGCCGGTTTTGTGCGGGTGGTTAATGCCATGCTGGATCAGGGATTGGTATAATCCCTGAATTGCGGGATGAAGCGTCTAATTTTATGACGCCAAGGGGCTTCTCATGATAATTAATGAGAAGTTGAGACTGTATTTAATCGTTTAAGCTTTGCCTGAGATACGTGTAAAGATCGATCACCTTGAGATCTGATTGCGTGCCGCTCTGGGCGCACGAAAAATGAATCAGGCATTTGGGGCAGGCAGTGACAAGGATTCGGGCTCCCGTTTGCTCGGCTTCCTGCAAGCGTTCATCCTGAACGGCTTTCGAATAGCTTGAGCAGGCCATCCAGGCGCTGGTCCCGCAGCAAAGTGCATTTTGGCGGTTACGCTCCATCTCCACCAGGTCAGTATGGGGAAGCGATTTTAAAAGCTCACGGGGCGGTTCGTATATGCCTGCCAGGCGACCGAGGCGACACGGGTCATGATAGGTAATTGGACCGGCCGTGGACGGCTGGAAAGATAAGCTTGAATCCGGAAGTTTGCGCGCCAGAAATTCCGTCATGTGCAAAACTTCAAAGGGAAGCTTGCCAAAATACTTTGGATAATATTTTTTAAAGGTGGCATAACCCTCGGGGCAACTAAAGAGCACGGTCTTGGCTCCGGAGGACTGAATCACTTCAAGGTTCCAGCCGGCCAGCTTGCGGAAGGTCGCGTGATCTCCACACCATAATGCATCGTGCCCGCAACAGCGTTCATGATTGCTGATGACGGGTTCAATTCCCATTTTATTTAGCAATGTGAGCACACTCCGCCCGGTCTCCAGGGCGGACAGGTTCAAATATCGGAAGGTCACGTCAAAGAAAGGCAGGCACCCAACAAAATAAAAATATTCCCCGGTGTCCCCAAAAGCTCCCGCTTCACGAGCCCACTGAGTACGCTGCTGTTTTAAGTCAAAGGTTTGCAGACCGGCGACTGCCTGCAAAATACCGTGATGGCTTTCTTGAGGATAATTTCCAGCGCTGCGAGCCTCCTGGCGGTGGGCACTGATGAATTCTGGGAAGTCAATCTCTGCCGGACAGCGTTCACTGCAACTTGCGCAGCTCAAGCAGGCCCAAATTTCGCGACTCTGAACGAGACCGCCATCCGGATCCAATACAGCTTGTTTGATGAGCTGTCTCGGCGAAAATGTAGACAGCTCACGGCTGATGGGGCAGCTTCCGGTACACAGACCGCATTCCATGCAATAGTCGATTTGTTTTTGAGTAAGATCCATATCTTTACATTATTCAATTTTCAATCTTCAATTCCGGTTCAAGCGTTTTGAGCAATTCAACAAAATTATGAATTTCTTCTGCAAACGCCGCCCCTTCGGATGCTGAAATCCATTTCAGTCGCAGGCGGCGCTTATCGATCCCAAGCAATCTGAGAATTTCCCAGGTCTCTTCAATGACCTTTTCACATTTCACATTACCGTCCAGGTAATGGCAGTCGCCGATATGTCAGCCTGAAACCAGTAACCCGTCTGCCCCCTTAAGGAAAGCTTTTAACAGGAAGCCGTGATTGATTCTGCCGGTACACATCACGCGGATCAGGCGCACATAGGTCGGATACTGAATGCGGGACACCCCTGCCAGATCGGCTCCGGCATAAGCGCACCAGTTGCAGACAAAGGCTAAAATTTGAGGTTGCGCTGCATTTTTCATTTTCACAATGGCCAGAAATTAATTATTCAATATTCAATCTTCACTTTTCAATTGGTAACGGTCTTCAATCATCCCATTGATTTGCTCATCTTTAAAGTGAGACAAGGAGGCCGCTCCGGTGGGGCAGGCCACATTACAGACCCCACAACCCGTACACAGTGATTCTGTCACCAGAGCCCGCTGCCGGCCTTCGGGAACTTCGGTTACATTGATGGCTTCAAAACTGCAGGCCCTTTCGCATTCACCGCATGCCCGGCAAAGTTCGGCATCCACCCGATTGATCATGCCTTCAGCCACAATTTCCTTTTTGGAAAGCACGGTGACTGCCCGGGAAACTGCTCCACGGGCTTGCGCGATGCTTTCATTGGCGAATTTGGGGCCCTGGGCCAGTCCGCAGAGATAAAAACCGGGCGTCGCAATATCGAGTGGTCTCAATTTCGGGTGGGCTTCCATGAAGAATCCATCTTCATCCAGGGGCAGCCGCATGGCTTCGGCCAGCTGTTGGCTTTCTTCCCGGGGACGAATGGCGGCGCTCAAAATCACCAGATCCGTTTGCAGCTCAACCGTTGCCTGCAATTGCGCATCAAAAACATAAACACCGAGGGTGCCGTCTTGATTGCTTACCCGGGGCTTGTGGTCAAGCTCGAATCGATAAAAGCGAACGCCATGTCGGCGTGCTTCCGAATAGTACCTTTCTTTGAAGCCAAAGGTACGGATATCCCGGTACAGGACCGATATCTGCGCATTCGGGTTAATGGTTTTTAATTTCAAACTGTTTTTAATGGCCGCTGTGCAGCACACTCGGCTGCAATAAAGATGTTCGGGCTCACGCGAACCGACACACTGAATCATGGTGACCCGCCTCAGCTTCTTGGCAGCGTCGGGATCTGATTTCAACCGATCTTCAAATTCTTTTTGGGTGATCACGCCGGGGTGCCGGCCATAAAGGTATTCGGTGGGTGTATGTTCCTGTCCGCCCGTCGCCACAACCACGACACCATGAGAGATGGTCTGGGACTGATCTTTGACCGTAATATGAGAAGTATAATTGCCACAACTTCCGGTAATGGATGTCACCTGTGCTTCTCTGTAAACCGTGATCAAGGGCTGATTTTCAACTTTCTGAATAAGATCTCGAACATATTGAGCTGGATTGGCGCCGTCTTCAGTGTAATATAGGGTACGGGCATTGCCGCCCAATTGAGCGCTTCGTTCCACCAGGGTGGACTCAAATCCCTGTTCGGCAAAGGCCAGAGCAGCGCTAAGACCGGCGAGCCCGCCTCCGACGACCAGGGCTTTTTGAATCACCGCATAGGATGTTTCGTAAAGCGGTTCTAAAAGACGGGCACGCGAAACTGACATTCGCACCAGTTCCTTAGCCTTATCCGTTGCCTCTTTCGGCGCGGCCTGATGGACCCAGGCATCCTGCTCACGAATATTGGCGAGTTCAAAGAGATAGGGATTGAGGCCGGCTTCACGCAGCGTATTGCGGAAAAGCGGCTCATGGGTTCGCGGCGTGCAGGATGCCACCACCACCCGGTTGAGATTATGGTCCTTAATTGCCTGCTTAATTTCCTGGAGTTGATCGGTGGAGCAGGCAAACATGCAATCGGTTGCATATTTTACGTTCGGCAGCGTACGGGCAAATTCGGCAACCGCCTTCACGTCAACCACACCGGCAATATTGATGCCGCAATGACAGACGAAAACACCCATACAAGGTTCTTCTCCAATGACGTTGCGTTCCGCAAGGGGAGATGGGGTCGTCACCAGTGAACCTCTTGTTTCCGCTAACAGGGAGGTTGCCTGGGCGGCAGCGCTGCTGCCCTGTTGAACGGATTCCGGAATATCTTTGGGCCCCTGAGCAGCGCCGCAGACATAAATCCCGGGCTTTGAGGTGGAGACCACATCCAACGATTCGGAGGCACAGAAGCCATGCTCATTTATTTTTAAGCCAAGGCGTTTTGCCAATTGCACAGTTGAAGCGTTCGGACAAAGACCGACGGAAAGGACGACCATATCATATGTTTCTTCCTGGAGGTGATGGTCCGGCGCGGCATAAGAAATGCTCAAGGTATCATCTTCGGGATTCGGAATCACTCTGGAGATCAGGGATCGCACGTAGCGGACGTCATTTTCTGATTCGGACTTCTCGTAAAACCGATCGAATCCCTTACCCTGGGCCCGAATATCAATAAAAAAAATGGCGGTGTCGATGTCCCGGGCATGTTCTTTGGTGATTATGGCCTGTTTGGTGGCAGACATGCAGCATACGGCCGAACAGTAATCGCTTCCCATATGGCTGTCACGGGATCCCACACACTGGATCCAGGCGATACGGCGCGGCTTTTGGCCGTCAGAGAGGCGTTGGATGTGGCCCTGGAAAGGACCGGCTGCTGAAAGGATGCGTTCGTATTCCAAACTGGTGATGACATTGGGCCACCGTCCGTAACCATATTCTCCTTTCGAGCGCGCATCAAAGGGTTCAAATCCCCCGGCCAAAATCAACGCCCCCGTTTCGACGGTGACGATTTCATCTTGCTGGTCGAAAATAACGGCTTTATTTTTACACACTTTTTCGCAGATCCGACATTTTCCTTTTATAAAATAGGTGCAATGTTCTTTATCAATGGTGTAAACAAGGGGGACCGCCTGAGGATAAGGGATATAAATGGCTTTGCGCTGATTTAGATTTAGATTGAATGGATCGGAAACTATTGCAGGGCACTTCTCAGCGCAAATGTTGCAAGCCACGCATCTTTCCGGATCAACACCACGGGCTTTCTTTTTAAGACTTAACTGAAATCGGCCCGGCTCGCCGTCTAAACTGAGAACATCAGTATACGCAAAGATATCGATATTGGGATGATTGGCCAATTCCGCCAGCTTGGGGCCCAGCATGCAAGAAGAGCAATCATTGGTGGGGAAGGTTTTGTCCAGCTGCGCCATAACCCCTCCCACATGGGGCCTTTCTTCTACTAGATGCACTTTAAAGCCGGAATTGGCAATATCCAGGGCCGTTTGGATGCCGGCTATGCCGCTGCCGACGATGGTGATGGATCCGATTTTTTCTGTATGCGGTTTTATTTGTTCCGGGGTCATGAGCCATCCCACAGGTTGAGCTGCCGGAGAAGAGAAAAAGGATCTGAGATATGTCGCGCCAACCAGCGTTCAACCCCGGCGAGGTTATGGGCCAGTCCAATCAGTTCGGTAAAGTAATAGATCGGGAAAGAAAACCGTTTGCCCCAATCCGCTCCGATCGATTCCTGATGCATGTCCAGATTGGCCTGGCACATCTGGCAGGATACGACAATCGCCTGGGCATCGACCCGCTGAGCCATATCATAGAGCTTTCCCACCAGGCTCGAAACGATGTCCCGGCGCGAGAACACCTGACTGGCGCCACAACAGTCGGTTTTGTACGGCCACGGAATTGGCGTGGCACCCAGATTCTGAATGATGCGATCCAGCGCCTGTGGATTTTCAGTGTCGGTTGCCTCGGTGATCTCCGGCGGGCGGTTGGCCATACAGCCGTAATAGCATACGACCTTTAAACCCTCCAGCGGTTTGCTTATGTTTTTGGCCATTAATTTTAACATGGGTTCGGTGGACAGAAAATTTGCCAGATCCCATACGTTGGGCACGGAAGCTTCCAGCTGGATATCGTAACGCTTTGCGAAATCCTGATTGAGTGCCCAGATTGCCGTTTTGAGTCGATTGAAACACATGGGGCAGGGAACCAGCATGTCCGGGTGCGGAAGACTGGCAGCCAGATTCAGCGTTCGACCGGCCAGTTCGACGCTTGCCTGATGATCGATGCTGTGGGCGGCGGTTGCTCCGCAACAATTCCAATCGGGAATCTCTTCTAATTGAATGTCCAGAGAAGTGCAAATTCCGATGATAGATTCAGCGTAATCTCTTGCGGTTCCTTCCAGCGAACAGCCGGGATAATAGGTTGCCTTCATGATGGATACGATCTCTTTTTATGACGACCCAGTATTTTGCGGACCTCTTTTTTTCCTTTGATTGTTTTAGTAAGCACCGGAAATCTTTTTTTGCGGATCATCTGCCAGCCCAGCTTGATTTCATACCGCCAGGTGCCGGTCTGCCATAACCTCAGGAACTCACCGCTTCGCAAGAAATATTGCGGTAGGAAGGTTGTCTCAAATGCCCGGCCCCATCTCTTTACATCTTTTAAGAAGGCGTCATGCAAGGTTAGGATCTTTGGCTGGGGGCTAGGGATGCCTTTTTGAATGGCCATTTCTTTGAGACCATCCATGAGTTCGGCAATTTTAACGTCATTCGGACAACGCGTTGTGCATGTTTCGCATGCGGCGCACACCCAAATCGTGTGACAACTCAGCACAACTTCGGGTTGCCCGATAATCACGAGGCGGATCACCTCGTCCGGATAAAGATCCATGGCAAAGGTGACCGGACAGCCATTGGTGCACTTGCGACATTGGAAACAGGCGCCTGCCTGATAGGGTCCGGCAGCTTCAAGCTGCTCTAAAAAGTGATAGTCCGGAATTAACGTTTTCTGAGACATTGATTTTGATCCATTTCCCCAAGCGTTTGCGCTTGTTAGGCCTACCTGTGGAATAACCTAAATGGCAATTTTAGAGGCTTTTTGTAAGCCCAGGATTAAGGCTGAAAACATTCATTAAAATAGAAGCGGCTATCTTTGTCAAGGGGAAAAAGCTGGGTGATGCGGCTATAATCCATTGGATTTACAAAGGATTAAGCCAAGCGATAAAAGTAAGCTATAAATCAGCGTGAGTTTGGCTGTTTTTGCGAGTGCTTGATTTAATCCGGGGCCTACTGGGCTTTTCCACATAAGGTGCATTAGCGGTAGCGCCATCGGTAGGGAAAGAAACGGCAACAGCACCCAGGCAGACATCCAGCCCCCCAGCCACAGAATTACCGGAATGGTATATGCAATGGCAAGCAACAGCACATACTCGATTCTCGAACGGCGATCTCCGATGATGACCGCCAGCGTGCGTTTGCCGGTCTGACGATCCGATTGGATATCCCTCAGATTGTTGACCACCAGTATCGCGGTGATCAGCAAACCCTCAATCACACCCATTAACCAGACCAGCGGTGTCAGATGCAGGGCTTGAACATAATAGGTGCCGCAAACGGCAACCAAACCGAAGAAAATAAAAACAAAGAGATCACCCAGTCCGTGGGAGGCCAGGGGGAAGGGGCCGCCGCTATAGGCCAGCGCCGCACAGATACAGGCCAGCCCGATGATGAAAACCGGCAGGCCGCCTACAGTGATCAGATAGATGCCCGGGATGAGGCTAAGGCCTAATGTCAGCAGCATGCCCGCTTTGACCTGGTTTGCCGGAATCAGCCCGCTTTGGGTCACCCGTACCGGCCCCAGACGATCCTGGGTATCAATGCCTTTGCGGTAATCGAAATAATCATTTGCCAGATTGACGCCGATTTGCAACAGCAGGGCCACGCTCAAAGCGGCACCAGCCGGAAGCCACCCAAAATTTTTGTCCGCCATGGCGATTGCCGATCCCAGTACCACCGGAGCGATGGCGGCCGGCAGCGTGCGGGGACGGGCGGCAATCAGCCAGGCGCTTATCTTCCGTTTGTTTTCAGCGTCTTTAGCGTTCATGTGGATCGAAAAAAGAATATCGAATGTCAAATAACGAATATCCAACCGCAGAAGTTTTAAATTCCCAAAGCATATATTCTACTTCGACATTTGATTCGGCTGAGCTCGTCGCAGGCTACGGTTCCCTGTTCTGCGGTTCATGTTTAGTTTTTTTAACTGGGTTCTTCGGTCCGATAGCGATTCACCTTCAGCTCCAGATTGTAGATCACAAAATAGAGCACCAAACCCAATAGACTCATGGCCAGGATGCCCGCATACATTTCAGGGTATCGCAATACCTGGTATGTTTCGACTACGATATAATACCCCAGGCCATGGGTCGTTAATGACTGCTCGGCAATAAAGAGCACCGCAATTGCGGTTCCGACCGATACGCGCAACGCCGTCAGCACGGCGGGCAAAGATGCTGGGAAGTAAACATATCTGAAAAGCGCCTTTCGGCCGGCGCCCAGCGATCGCACCGAAAGAATCAATTCCGGATGTAGATTGGCGGCTTCATCCCTGACCACGACCAGAATCTGGAAAAAGATGATGATGGCGATCAGGAATATTTTAGAAATATCGGTGATGCCCATTAAAACATAGATGACCGGCAAAAAAACAATTTTAGGGATCGGGTAAACGATGGCGATCAGGGGTGCGAAGATGCGATTGACTTTGGGGAGCTGACCCAGCCCCAATCCGATCGGCACCGCGGTGACAACCGCCACCCCGATGGCCGCCAGAACACGACCGGTGCTGGCTAAAAAGTGAACCCCCAGGCTGCCGAACAAAGAGGCGCCGAATATGGGGAGTACCTCAAGCGGAGAGGGCATGATGGGCCGGCGGATAATCCAGGCCAGCACCTGCCAGATGGCAAGAAACATCAGCAGGCCGATGACGGCCGCTTGCAAATTTAACCTGCGCATCATGTCATTGATCCCAGTAAATCGCGTAAATCTTCACAGGTGTGCCGGAATTCATCCTGCCCACGGGCATCGGTGAACCCGGCACAGGCATTGTCCATTATCCGGGCTTCCTGATTACAGCCTTTTTGTAGCACCAATATTTTTTTGCCCATGACGACGGCGACTTCAATATCATGCGTAACGATAACATAGGTTAAATCGGATTCATGGTGTAACGTGATAATGAAGTTCTGCAGCTCTTCACGGGTCGGGGCATCCAGGGCTGAAAAGGGTTCATCCAGTAACAGCAGATCCGGCTGCATTGCCAGGGTTCGCGCGATGGCGGTTCGTTGGCGCTGCCCGCGCGACAGCTGCAGGGGGTATTGATCTTGAAGGTTCTCGATTCCCAATTTTTTGAGCCAGTCGCCAACACGCTGATCGGCCTGATTTGCCACCAGTTGTTCGTCGGCAGGGGCGTGTCGGCCGTCGGATCCGTAAAATCCCCAGATGGTAAGGCCCAGGCGGGCATTTTCCCGCACCGTTTGCCAGGGCAATAAGCCGTGATCCTGCAACACCAGTCCACTGCGGGGTCGCGGACGGGAAATCGGCTTATCGTCGATGCGAATGGAGCCGGATTGCGGATGGCGCAAGCCGGCCAGCAAATACAGGAGGGTTGTTTTGCCGCAACCGGAAGGACCGATGATTGAAAGCGCTTCTCCGCGGCTGACATGCAAACTATACCCCTGAAAAATGGGCGCATGCCCGCTGTAAGCAAAAGTTAAATCGTTTATTGCTATCATCAGACAATTTTTCCACCTGG
>JASFIU010000004.1:0-39472 GCA_050122495.1 Desulfobacterales bacterium
CAAAGACCGTCAGTTGCAGACGCGGATATTTGATTCCGGAGATGAGAGTGAAATACTGACTGCATCTGCAGCGGTGCTTCAGGATCTGGGCTTTAGCATCGATGAAACCGAGATCCCGTGCGGTGTTATTGTCTGTTCGCGCGACAGAGATGTAACTGAAACAGTCGAAGTCGTATTATCTATTACGCTTGAGATCCTGAGCCTTTTGGCGGGCAACCCGACATCGGTACCCTATGACGAAACCCAAAAAGTTTTGGCTTCACTTGTGACCACACCACTGGATAATCAAAGAATCGCTGTTCGGATTACGTTCCATCATATGGTATGGAATTCCGACGGCCATATTACCAAAAACGAACAGATTCATGAGCCGCAGATCTATCAGGAATTTTTTTCCAAGCTTTCAAAGTCTGTTTTCCTGGTTGCGCATGAAATATAGGAGAGCCGGTTATGGAAAAGCGAGTCATTACCCTATTTAGCCTACTCTTTGTCATCATTTTTGCTTCCTGTGCAGGGAAGCAGCAAAACATCCTTGAAACGTCCGAGCCCCAGGTCAAACTAAGGAGCATGCAGAGCCGCGTTTTTGATATCAAAGATCAAAACCGCCTGTTGCGAACCATCATAGCGACTTTTCAAGATCTCGGATTTGTAATAGACGACGCCGAAGAATCACTCGGAACCGTTTCGGGCACCAAACGTTCGGGGTATTCATTGCGCATGACCGTATCGATTCGCCCCAGGGGGACCGAGCAAATGATCGTGCGAAGCAATATACAATTTAACTTACAAACGATAGAGGAACCCGAGCCCTATCAATATTTTTTCTCAACATTATCCAAAGCTCTTTTTTTGGAAGCACAACCGATTAAGTAAAATGAAGCGGTTTTCAACAGCTCAGATGCAGACCCGAATTATCGGACCTGAAAAGGCTAAACAAAGAATCCGGGGCATTTTAATTGACAGGTTAGGGGCGGTATAATATTGTTTTTTATAAGGATCCACTACCCAGCAGACATGAACAGTCCAGACACGCTATCTACTTTGAGACACTGCACCTCTTTCGGCCCTACATCTGATCGCACCGGTCCTGAAATTTGGCAACAGCAGGCAACTAAACTTTTTCTAAACAGCCTAAATTAGCGACCCAATCGCATCTGGGATTTCATAGACATGGCTCTCAAATTTCAAAGACGTATTTAAATACCATGCCGCATTTAGAAAAAAGAATTAGCCCTTATCTAATCGCCCTGCCGATCATAATTGCTTATTTGATATTTTTCAGCGCTTGTTTCAATGATTCCGCCCGGCGGGTCCCGCCCAAAGCAGTCAAAGGCGTTCTCGACCTCAGCGATTGGGATCTCAAAAAAGACGGGCCGGTTGATCTTATCGGTGAGTATGAATTTTACTGGATGCAGCACTTGCTGCCGGAAGATTTTTCCCAAACAACCCCGCAAGAGGCTGCAGAATTCATCACGGTGCCCGCATATTGGCATGGTTATAAACTGCGCGGCAAAGAATTGCCCGGACAAGGCTATGTCACCTACCGCCTAAAGGTTATTCTAGGCAAGCAGGAGGAACTCCTTGCTTTAGGAACGGTGGAAATATCTAATGCTTACACCATCTATGTAAACGGGCTATGGGTGGGTTCCTGGGGCCAGGTCGGAAAAAGTCGCCAAACAACTATTCCGAGGCATGGCCCCCAGATTGTTGCCTTTGCGCATAAAACAGATCAAATGGAGATTATTATTCATGTTTCCAATTTCCACCACCGGCGCGGGGGAATCTGGGAAGTTATTCAGCTGGGAAGAGAAGAGGATTTGCGTAAGGCCCAGGAGAAAAGACTTAGCTTTGATCTGTTTCTGATCGGCAGCATTTTCCTGATGGCCCTGTACCACCTGGGTCTTTTTATCCTCAGAAAAAAAGACCGTTCGCCGCTTTACTTCAGCATCTTCTGTTTTCTCGTTGCCCTAAGAGCGCTCACCACCGGGGGAAGATATCTCCTTCTGGTTTTTCCCGATTTAAGTTGGGAGCTTATGATAAAATTCGAATATCTTTCCTTTTATCTGGCCCTCCCGGCATTCGGGATGTTTATGCAATCGATTTTTCAAAAATTTTCGGAGCGTGTGCTGCGCCTTGTAGAAATCGTGGCGATTGCTTTTGCAGGCATCGTGATCTTTACTCCGGCAAGATTCTTCTCACACACCCTCAACCTATATGAAATCTATACCGTTATCACCCTCATATATGGGCTGTACATAATTTTTGCCTCTCTTAAACAGAACCGAATTGAGGCCTTCGTATTTCTGCTGGGATTCGCGGTCTTATGTCTTGCAGTAGTAAATGACATGCTGCACGTTGAAAACATCATCCATACCGGATTTTTTTCCCAGTTTGGCATTTTTTTCTTTATTCTTTCTCAATCGTTTCTCCTCTCCTACCGCTTCTCCACAGCTCTGAAAACTGTCGAAACCCAACAAAAAGAATTAAAGGATGTTCTCGAATCCCTTAAAGCCGAAATCATCGATCGGGTGCAGGCTGAAGAAGCGCTAAGCGAAAGTGAAGAAAAATACAGGACCATCCTCCACAGCATCCAGGAAGCCTATTACGAGGTTGACCTGGCTGGCAACCTGACGTTCTTCAATGAATCCCTGTGCAGGCATCTCAAATATTCAAAGGATGAGCTCATGGGCATGAACAACCGGCAATTTACCAGCAAAGAAACGGTCGCGCGGGTCTATAAAACATTTAATTCGGTCTTCAAAACCGGAAAGGACGCGACAGCATTTGACTGGGAGATGGTCGCAAAAGACGGCACCAAAAAATTTGTCGAGCTGTCCGTATCTCTAATGCGGGATTCGGAAGGTCAGCCCATCGGATTCCGGGGGGTTGCCCGCGACATTTCCGAACGCAAAAAAGCCGAAGAGCAGGCCAAGCTCCATCAAGAGCAGCTCATGCATGCCAGCAAGATGGTCGCGCTAGGAACGCTGGTTTCCGGTGTGGCTCACGAGGTTAACAATCCCAATAACTTTATCATGTTGAATTCCCCAATATTGAAGGAAGCCTGGGAAAATGCCATGCCGATCCTGGAAAAATATTATGAAGAAAACGGTGATTTTATTTTAGGCGGCATGAATTACAGCGAAATGCGTACAAATATCCCCACCCTGTTTACCGGCATATCCGACGGCGCCAAACGCATTAAACAAATCGTTGCGGACCTCAAGAATTATGTCAGAGACAACACCGCCGATCTAACCCAATCGGTCGATATCAACGAAGTCTTAAAATCGGCCGTTTCACTGCTTTCCAATATGATCAAAAAGTCCACCAACCAATTTACAATTGAGTATGATGAGAATAGTCCATTATTAAAAGGAAATTTTCAGCGCCTCGAGCAGGTTATGATAAATTTAATCCAAAATGCCTGCCAGGCGCTTCCGGATTCCCAGAAGGGCATCTTTGTTTCCGTCAAATTTGACAAGGAAAGATCAAATACTGTGGTTAGCGTCCGCGATGAAGGAATGGGAATTGCCCCGGAAGAAATAGTGAATATTACCGACCCCTTCTTTACCACCAAGCAGGATTCCGGCGGTGTCGGCTTAGGCTTATCCATTTCTTCAAAGATTGTTGAAGAGCATGGTGGTAGCATGCACTTCAGCTCAGAAATCGGTGCCGGCACAACGGTAGAGATCATACTGCCCATTGACCCTGAAAATCAAACAGCGAAAGGGAAGCCAGAATGACTGAATCAACCTATCCGCATTTTCCCGTGATGATGGTGGATGATGAAGCCCAGGCCATTACCAGCTTTGAAATGGCACTGCGCTCGGCCAATATGAATAACTTCATTCGCTGTCATGACAGCCGCGATGTGATGTCGCTGCTTTCCAGCCAGGATATCGAAGTCATGCTGCTGGATTTGAGAATGCCGCACATATCGGGCGAAGAGCTGCTGCCGATGATAACCAGTGATTATCCTGAAATTCCTGTCGTTGTTATAACCGGCACAAACGATGTGGATACGGCCGTAAAATGCATGCAGCGCGGCGCATTTGACTACATCCTCAAGCCGGTTGAGAAAAGCCGTCTGATTGGCGGCGTCAAGCGGGCAGTCGAGCTCCGGGAATTACAGCGCGAAAATCAGTTGCTCAAATCCCATGTGTTGTCTGACGAACTCGAAAGGCCGGAGGCCTTCTCAGAAATTATTACCGTGAGCCCCAGCATGCGGTCCATTTTTCAATATATCGAGGCCATCGCCAATAGCCCCCGGCCGGTGTCGATAACCGGAGAAACAGGCGTTGGTAAAGAATTGGTTGCCAGGGCCGTTCATACCTTAAGTAATCGTAAAGGCGATTTTGTGCCTGTAAACGTCGCCGGCCTGGATGACCACGTTTTTGCGGACACGCTATTCGGGCATAAAAAAGGCGCGTTTACCGACGCCAGAGAAGCACGCGGCGGCCTGGTCGAGCAGGCCGCGGGCGGCACGCTGTTTCTGGATGAAATCGGAGATCTGAGCACTTCTTCCCAGGTCAAGCTTTTGCGTCTTTTACAGGAAGGCGAATTTTTCCCGCTGGGATCCGATGTCGCCAAACGCTCGGATGCCCGTATCGTCGTTGCCACCAATCAAAACCTCGAGGCATTGCAGTCATCCGGAAAATTCCGTAAGGACCTGTATTATAGACTTTGCAGCCATCACATCCAAATACCAACGCTGGGCGAAAGGCGCGAGGACCTGCCGGTGCTGGTTGACCATTTTTTAGCCAAAGCATCTAAAACCCTAAAAAAGAAAAAACCCACCCCCCCGGCGGAGTTGATCACGCTGCTTTCAACCTACCATTTCCCCGGAAACATTCGCGAGCTCGAATCCATGATTTTTGACGCGGTCAGCCGTCATAAATCCGGGAAACTTTCCATGGACCTTTTAAAAGCCCATATCACTCAAAAACACCCGGCTCTAAAAACAGATTCGGGGGATCTGCCGCCGGAAACAACTACACCCGTCATCTTCTCCGAGCAGTTGCCTACTCTCAAAGAAGCTGAACAGTTTTTGATTGATGAAGCCATGAGTAGATCCAACGGCAATCAATCTATTGCGGCGCTGAGTCTGGGTATATCGCGCCAGGCATTGAACAAACGCCTCAAAAAGGCCAGTCAAAAAGAGTCGGCCTAGCGCTCCAATTTGAATTGCGGATGGCGGGCATATAAATGGATTTTTCTTGACACCTGGAGGCGTTTCAAAATATTAAAGTAGTAGCCGTACGCTTATCGGAAGTTCATTCGCACACCTGTAGTTCGCTCTTGTTATCAAATCTCCTCTGCTCACATCTCCTACTGATGATGCGCGTTTCTCAGCTTTTGGCTTTCTCTCATTTTGTGAAATCAGCATGGGTCTGCTGTTTTCGTTAACCTTATACGGCTATCCAATATTTCACGAATGACCAAAAACGAACGGAAAGGAGGAACGCATGAAAAAAGAAATCATCAATTATGAGACACTGTTAAAGATTACCGGTGCCATTTCCTCCATACGGGATCCGGAGGAGGTAGTGCTGGTGACCGTTGAAAGCGTCAAATCTGCTCTGGATGTAAAAGGGTGTACCCTGTTTTTAATCGACCGCAAGACAGATGAATTGAAGGTTGCGGCTTCCTATGGACTCAGCCAGAATTATCTCGACAAAGGACCGCTGAGTTCTTTAAAATCCATCGCCAAATCTCTCGAGGAAGGGCCCGTCGCTATTTATGATGTATCCGATGATCCGCGGCTTCAGTATCCCGAGGAGGCCAAAAAAGAAGGGATTGCCTCCATTTTGTCAGTACCCATTAAAGTCCATGACAACCTCATCGGCGCCCTGCGCGTTTATACATCCCAGCCCTGGGAATTTACATTGGAAGATGTCAATTTTGTACAGGCAGTTGCCCAAATCGCCGGAATGGCGATCGATTTGTGCCGGCTTAACAAGGGGTATAAGAGCAGTATCGAAGTTCTAAAGACGATGCGGGATCCAAAACTGTTGAAAACTGCATGACATCCAAGTTGGGTTGAGCCAGTTGGCCCGTTAGCCGGTTGGCCCGAAAAAAATCAGACATCTTTCCGATTTCAACGGGCTTAACGGGCCCAACGGTGCAATCTGAAATCATGATCCTCATTTTTGAGATCGGTTTTCGTATATGCCTCGCACCCTCACCCATTTGGTATCATTTTCAAATTTTTTATTCTTGCCTCCATAAAACGCCTCATGCTAAAAAATATCTGAGTTTCAGCTTGAAGACGAATTTCATTGAGCCTTAACACCAGAGCAGCCATGACTGAAATTCGGATAGACCCAAAGATATTTGAAGAATACCCAAAATTCCGGCGCGGGATCGTAATCGCCAGAAACATGGATAATCAGGGCCCCTCCCGGGAACTTGAAGACATGCTGGGCGAAGCCATCGCACAGGCTGCGCAGCATCCGGTTGATTTAAAAGCAGATCCGCGCACCGCGACCTGGAGCGAGGCCCACCGCCAATTTCAATCGAATCCGAATAAATTCCCGCCGGCCCATTGCGCCCTTTTAAAACGGGTCCAGAAACCAAAGGCGAAGATCCCATTTATTAATAAAGTCGTCGCTATTATGAACATCAATTCTATTCGGGATATAATACCGGTTGGAGGGGATGATGTCATGCGCGCCCGCGGCAACCTGGAACTGCGGTATGCGGATGGCAGTGAGACCTTCACCCCGCTGGGAAATCCCGATGTTAAGGAGCGGCCAATCCCCGGAGAAGTGATTTATGTGGTGGAGGAATCAAAAGAGGTGATGTGTCGGCGCTGGAACTGGCGCAATGGACATGCCACCCGAATTGCCGAAGACACCCGGGTAATCGTCATGAATATAGACGGCCTGGGGGAAGACACTGAAGCTCGATCGACAGTCACCCGTGACCGGGTCGCACAGATGCTTGAAGCGCACTGTCAGGCCGAAGTTACCACGACATTATTAACGTCTTCAAAACCGACCTACCAATTTGACTTATAATAGTCTGCGATCAAGTTTTTGGCGAATATGCCGATATTATTGATGAATGTGTAAAAATGCAATACAGATGTAAACCGATCTGAAAAATTCGAATATCAATATGATGATTCCGCGGTGTCTCTAACATGGACGAAAACCCTGAAAATAGAAATAACGCCCGCATAGAGTACAAATCACCGGTGACGATCGAAAACTTGAAGGCCGGCATTATATATCAGGCCAGAATGCTCGATTACAGCAAACATGGCCTGTATTTCGAGACCGACAGTCTGCTGCGTCTGGGTGAGGAGGTATTCATTGGGATCGAATATTCACCGTACGCTGATTCTCATGATACCTATGAATGTGTGCGTGCTAAAATAATGTGGCGCCGTGAATTACCTACTTCATATTTCAAATATGGTTATGGTGTTAAATACAGCGTAGATTATGACAAGCAGCGTACGCACCACAGGAATTTGAAAATCGTAGAGGATCAGAGGAAACATCAGCGAAAATCGTATTCCAAATCCATTGTTTATGCTACCCAAGAGCATCTTCGAAAAGCAATAACAAAAAATATCAGCCCCGCCGGCGTCTTTATCGAAACCGATGGCGCCCTCCGCGTCGGACAAATGATTACGCTGGCGATCCCATTAAAAAAGGCCCGAACCGCCCGGATTAAAAGTAAGGTAATATGGTCGGGCCCGGACGGCTTCGGGGTACAATTTTTACGCATCAAAAAAAAATAAACATTTGCCGTTGCACCACCTTAGACGGATCTCTTTGCATACTGCCATCCAAACCTTAAGTCCAGGAGGCTAAAATGACCGCAGCAATCATTATCGGGGTAATCATTCTTTTGGTAATCATAGCGGTAGCTGCTATTTACAACAGTCTTGTCACATTGAGAAACCGCTACAAAAATTCGTTTTCTCAGATCGATGTTCAACTCAAACGCCGCTATGACCTGATACCGAATCTGGTGGAAACCGCAAAGGGTTACATGAAACATGAACGCGAAACTCTGGAGGCGGTTATCAACGCCAGAAACAGCGCTTTAAGTGCCAGTCAGAAAGCATCCGGAAACCCCGGCGATCCCGGAGCGATGAAAGATCTGGCCAGCGCCGAGACTTTATTAGCGGGAACGTTAGGCCGTCTTTTTGCCCTGGCTGAAAATTATCCGGACTTGAAGGCGAACCAAAACATGATGCAGCTCCAGGAGGAATTGACGTCTACTGAAAACCGGGTATCCTTCGCCCGCCAGGCATTTAATGATTCTGTTACCACTTACAATATCGCCTGCGAAAAATTTCCCCACACCATCATTGCAGGCATGTTTAATTTTTCCCCGGCACAACTGCTGGAATCCACCGAGGCGCCCGAAGAAAGAAAAGCACCCAAAGTATCTTTTTAGGGGTTATATCAGGGAATACATTTAAGGCTTCGATGCTTAAATTCTAATTCTATAAATAGTGCTCACAACAACAAGTGACTAAAGTTGGGAGTGAACTAGAGTGCCTAAAGTTGTGGATTTCTATCATTTAAATTTAAAAAGATGGAGCAACACGCGGCGCACACGCCGCGCAAGCGCGTGCGCTGCGGGAGCGACACCTTAACTTTAGGCACTCTAGTCACTTTAGTTCACTTTAGCCACTTACAACTTTAAAGCACCTCTGATACTTTTTCTCTGCACTCGATTATGAACTACTAATTTTGAATTAGAGCGATGGATTTTTTTAAAGAACAGGATAAATCAAGAACAAAAACCATCCAGCTGGTCGGTTTATTCATTCTGGCCGTAATGGCGGTGGTGTTGGCGGTTTATGCCATTGCCGTATTTATTCTGTTTTCCCATAGCGCCCGCCAACCGGGCTTCAACCCTGCGGAATTTAACTGGGTCCAGTCCCAGCTGGGATTATGGGTGATTGGCGTCACCCTGGCGGTTATTTTTATCGGCAGCATAACGAAGATTATGGCGTTGGCGAAGGGCGGGCGTTCTATCGCTGAAAACCTGGGCGGAAGACTCGTCAACACGAACACCAAAGATCCCGACGAGCGCAGGCTGATCAACATTGTTGAGGAGATGTCGATTGCATCGGGTATTCCGGTGCCCCAGGTTTACATCCTCGATCGTGAAAAAGGCATCAATGCGTTTGCCGCCGGGTACGCGCCCAATGATGCAGTTGTTGCGGTTACCCGCAACTGTCTGAAGCTGTTGAACCGGGATGAACTGCAGGGCGTTATCGCCCATGAATTCAGCCATATCTTAAACGGCGATATGCGTTTGAATATTCGTTTAATCGGTTTTCTCAGCGGCATCATGGTCATCGCCAACATCGGCTATCTGATTCTGAGATCCAGATCCGGAAGCAGAAAAAGCGGCGCCCAAATTGTTCTGATCGGAATCGGCCTGTTGATTATCGGATTTGTGGGCCAATTATTTGGCAGGATCATTCAGGCGGCCGTGTCCCGTCAGAGAGAATATTTTTCAGATGCATCCGCAGTTCAATTTACGCGAAATCCACAGGGCATCGCAGGGGCGTTGAAAAAAATCGGCGGATTTAAGTCCGGATCCAGGATTCGATCACCCAATGCCGGAGAAATATGCCATATGTTCTTCGGAAAAGGTATTCGCACTTTGTTTGCCACCCACCCGCCGTTAACGAAAAGAGTTCGGCGCCTGGAACCTGATTTTGATGGCCAATTTTTGCCGTTAACGATTTCTGACGCAGAACCCACACCGCTGCCTCCTGAACTCAAAAAGCCCGAAGCAGCTGCCGTTAAGCCGCCGATTGCAGCATTTGCCATCGCAGCCGATTCGGTAATCAAACGGCCGGGCAACGTCACGCCGCAAGACCTTAGCCACAGCAGCAAGATTTTGGATGCAATCCCGCAGAAAGTCAAAAACGAACTCGGTGATCTTTTAGGCGCAATGACCGTCACCTGCATGCTGTTGCTCGATAAAGACCCGCAGGTCCGAGACATCCAAATTAAACGTTTGCAAAAGCGCGCGCAGGGTCGGCTCGTCCGGCATCTGGTATTGATTGAATCGCAGTTTAAAGATCTGGACCTGCAGCTGCGGCTGCCCATTTTAGATTTAGCCCTGCCGATTTTACGCCAGATGTCTGCCGCCCAATATGCAAAATTTAAAACGCTTATTCAGACGCTGGTGGAGGCCGACGCCCGCTTATCTTTTTTTGAGTTTGCGCTTCAACAAATCTTAAGGCACCGGCTGGCTGCGACCTATCAGCGCCGCAAAAAAGAAGTCGTACACAAAAACATCACCTTGCTCGCATCAGATGCCGTCAATATCCTCTCGAAGCTCGCCCATGTCGGGCATCCTCAGGAAGTGGCCGCAAAGGCGGCTTTCCACGCCGGATGGGAAAAATTGCATATCAGGGATTCTCGCTGGAAAATGCTGCCGGCCGACAAGGTGTCATTCGGGACACTGCGGATCGCTTTGGACCGCTTTTCGATAGCCACCCCGGTCGTTAAAAAAACCTTCCTGGACGCCTGCGCCCGCTGCGTACTCCATGATGAACATGTCACCCTGGAGGAAGCCGAGCTTGTGCGCGCAGTGGCTTATGCGTTAGAAGTTCCCCTGCCCCCCTTTCTGGAAACCTGGCGCGATTGATCCAGACCGCGAAAAAAGGGTTCCAGTGTTGCGTCCTATAAGTAATTAACAAAACACGATCTTATTTTAGGTTTCAGGTTTCGGGTGTCAGGTGTCAGGCGAATCGCTCGAAGCTGATAGCTCATAGCTCGAAGGATAGGACACTACAGGCCAGAAAGCTGTTGTGCTTTCAAGCTTCCCAGCCTTATGGCTTGCCAGCCCATCTGTTTTTTAACCCTGACACCTGAAACCTGACACCTGAAACCTTAATAATTGAAACTTTGAGCCTTTTGGGGGGAACATAAAACTCGTGCGTATTGAAGGGCGCTTACCAAATGTTAAGGTTTAGGGATGTTGTGAAGCCGGTAGGATGCGACGGGCGGTCCAGTAATATCTGCCCCAGTAATGCCTATCGATTTTCGATAGGGTCACGCCTTTGTTTTTAGACGCATGCACAAATTCGGATCTCCCTAAATAAATACCCACATGACGCGGATAAGACGGCGGTTTAAAAAAAACCAGGTCCCCGGCCCGAAGTTTCCCGAAAGGGACTGCCTGCCCCTGTCTTACCTGATCTCGAGTGGTGCGCGGCAGCTTAATGTTAAAGACATCTTTATAGACCGTCTGCACAAAACCGGAACAGTCGATTCCCCGGCGGCCGGTCCCACCCAGGCGATGCCGGGTTCCGTTCCAATGCCTGTATTCCTCGCGCAGACGGCTTTCAATATCAGCACCGGTAGAATCACGGTTTACGACCGGTGAACGCCCGGGTCCTGTGGTGGTCACCCCGGACGGTCTGGGAGATGTCGCACAGGCTGAAATCAGAAAAAATACAGCCAGAATAGATAATCCGTAAAAGCTTAAGGGTTTACAACTGCAGAAGATTTTAAGCGCAGGTTTCATTGGTGGTTTCCAATTATTAAAACCGTTAAATGCATTCATCTGTGAATAAAGGCTTTCCAGGGTTTAAGATCGGCTAAAATTCCGATTTCTTGAGTTTTAGCAAAGCGGTGGCATATGAAAAGCCCATCAGATTTAGACCGTTTTAATTAGAGACGCTTTGTCCGTCCGCAAAGTGGACCAGGAATTACGACCAACGGAGCTGGTGATATTCGGCAATCCCAAAGTCGGAACCCCCCTGATGCAATGTGGTCAGACAGCAGCGATTGATCTCCCACAGAAGGCGCTCATCTGGCAGGATGAAAACGGGCAGGTATGGTTAACATACAATGACCCCCAATATGTGGCAAGGCGTCATGGGATCGATGGATGTAAAGCGGTTCTGGATAAGGTGAAACAAGCGCTTAAAAATTTTGCGCAAGCCGCCACGCAACCATAAAAATCGAAAAGAATTCAATGATGTTGGACAGCATCTATCTGCTAATTCTGTATCGACCGTAACATTAAGCCCTTTCCAGTCGATAAGCGACGGTTCCCTCAGGATGCTTATACCAGCCGGGATCTTCATCATATGATTTCAGGTGATCCCTGACTTTAACCACGGTGAACATCCCGCCCATTTCAATATTGCCGAAAGGACCTTTGCCCATCATCATGGGCAGCGTATTCTTGGGTCCCGGCATGTGCTTGACATGATCGGCATGCTCGGCCATTCCGTTCTCGCCCATGGCCATATAGCCCGGTATCATTTTACGAATTCGCTCTTCGAGTCCTTTCTGGTTTGCGCCGAGAGTGTTGGGGATATCGTGTCCCATGGGGTTCATGGTGTGATGGGATTTGTGGCAATGAAAAGCCCAGTCTCCCGGCGCATCGGCGATGAACTCCACATCGCGGGTTGAACCGACCGGTACCAGCACAGTTGTTTCAGGCCAGTGCCCGGCCCGGGGAATTTGGCCCCCGTCGGTTGCTGTAACGCGAAACGCATGCCCGTGGATATGAACGGGGTGTTCGTCCATGCTGAGATTGGCGATCCGGATGCGTACCCGATCTCCGGTTTTTACCACCAAATGATCAGTGGCGGGAAACACCTTGCTATTGAAACTGAAAATGTTGAAATCCAGCATCACAGCCGGATCCGGACGATAGGTCCCCGGATGGATGGCCCAAGTGTGCAGCATGATAGCGAAATCCCGATCAATTCGCGGGCTCTCCGGCTTTTGGGGATGGATGACGAAAAACCCCATCATGCCGACGGCCAATTGAACCATTTCATCGGCGTGCGGATGATACATAAAGGTTCCGTGCTGCCGCAGGGTGAATTCATAAACATAGGTTTCGCCCGGTTTGATGTGCGGTTGGGTAAGGCCGCCGACGCCGTCCATACCGTTGGGCAAAAAAATACCATGCCAGTGAATACTGGTATGCTCGCGCAGCCTATTGGTGACGAGTATGCGCACCCGGTCCCCCTCCACAGCTTCGATGGTCGGGCCGGGCGTCTGGCCATTATATCCCCAGCATTTGACTTTCATGTCCGGAGCGAACTCGCGTTCGACCGGCTCGGCAATCAAATGAAATTCCTTGACGCCATTTTTCATTCTATATGGCAACGTACTCCCATTGGGTGTCACCACCGGTGTATAAGGCATCCGGCTTTTCGGCCTCGAAGATGTTTTCGTATGCGCATGGGGCTGATTTTTTGGGGGCGCTGCTTGAGCCTTTTTCAGCAATGCCCCTCCTGCGAATGAGGACAGCGCAGATATGAGTATTTGACGTCTTGTTAACATATGTATGTGCTCCTTCTAATCAATTCCGTGTTGAGTCAGTTCATTTTATGTTCTTGAATATTTTGTTCTTTTGAGGTGCTCGTTTCGATTGAACCCGGTTTAATAATGCGCTGGCTTTGCATACGGGTCGGCAGGCTCCCGCCTAAAGATCTTTGCATGTCAGCCCGGATGATCCAGTAATCTCTGACGGCCTCTAAATAATTTTGATAACCTTCAAACTCCTGCTGCTTGGCCATCAGCAAATCAAAGGCCCCTTTGAGCATATAGTTATAATTTTTAAGGGTCAGATCGACAATCTGTTCCCTGAGCGGTAAAACGGTGCTGCGATAGTGATCAATTAAGTTACGCTTCATGATCAGATGATTTCTCAGGGAACGGATTTCTGATCGAATCTCAATCGCCTGGGCCGTCAGCCTTTTTTGGCTGCGCCGTAACTGCGCCTCCAGCCGGGCGATGTCCGCCTGGCGTTGATTAAATATCGGCAGCTCTATTGCCAGTGCCGGCCCGGTGACCCACGTTCGGTCCGTTTCACGCTCTGTGCTGACGCCCACTTCAATTTGACCAACCCAGCGCCAGTCGATGGTAATCCCCAGGGCCTCAGCCATTGCCTCAACCCCCTTTTTTTCAGCAGCCAGGTCGAGGCGGTTCTCGATGGCGATCGTTTCCAGGCGTTCCAGCGGGATTTCACTGGCTGGAATATCCGGTAGCTGCTCTGGCAGACGCCAATCGGTTTGAGCACCCCAGAGGCCCATTAAGCGTGTTAAATGCTCGCGCGCATCGAATAAAGCAACCTCGCTGTTGGCCAGCTCCAGTCGCATCTGTTCAAAATGGGCCTTTTCGGTAGCCAGTTCCAGATCGCTGATATTACCGGCAGAATGTAAGCGGCGTGCCAATTCGAAAGCGTTCCCGGCGGCAAGGGTAATTTCGTTTCTCATATTTTTGATCTGTTTGGCACCAATTGCAGAGAAATAGGATTTTTCTACGTCTGCGGCGAATTGAATCACCTTGTCAGCCACATGCAGTTTCACCTGCTCAAAGCGGATGGCAGAGAGTTTCTGGCGCGCCGGCAGCATCAGGATATTTAAGAAATTTTGCGTAATTCCCAATTCATAATTGGTTGATTCCTCAGAATTATTGGGAAAACGCACCTGTCCGAACAGTACCGGATTTTCGAGCAACCCGGCCTCAACGACATCCGCCTGGGTAACACCAAGATCTTCGTACACTGCCTGTAAATTGGGGTTGTTGAGCAAAGCAATTTGAACCGCCGCTTCCGGTGTCAGCTCATCTTTAAGCAGTGCCTCAATCGACTTTTCAACTTCCCGGTCGGCTTCGGTTTCCTGATTCCAGTGGAGGTTGTAATCGACGCGCTGCCCAACCAGGTCTTTGACATCATTAAAGCCGGCCTCTTTAGGCACCTGCGCGCATCCAACAACCACCAGGGCCAGAAATGAGATGAGACCGATTAATCGAATACTGAAAATCATTGATTATGCTCCTTGTGTTGATGTTCAGCGTTTTGCTTTTCAGAAGCGTGCGGCGGCCTGGAATCATGTCCCATTTTGTCCATTTCGGGACTCATTTGATGCTGGTGTGCAGGTTGATGTTTTTCGTGCGTCATTGAAGGACCGTTTTCCGCTTCGTGTTTGGCCATCGGAATATCATTTTGAAATGGATTCGGTGGCGGAATGAATGTAGTTTCTTGAGAGTGTGGATTTGCCGGGTGATTGGCCGGCAAATCGACCTGGACCGGTTCACTGGCACAACCGATTATGAAAAATGGCATCAATAAAATTAAAAGAAATCCAAATAAGCCGTGCTTTTGTTCGTTCATTGTTGACGTCCTTGTTCTTTTAAAAAATAAAACAAGCCATTGAAGCTTGTCGATTTTTTTACAATATTTATATCCGCTTAATGCCGGGCGTAATTTTTTGGCATCCCGTACATCTCCCAGAATGCCCGGGCCGACACGATTACGAAGATCAGACCAAAAAGACCGCCACCCGGTATATGGAGCCAGAAGAATGCCGGCGAGATATAGCCTTTAAGCCACACGGCGGCGATATCCAACAAAACTCCAATAAACGGAAGAATGATCAGCCAGGTTCGGGCTTTGTTGCTGATATTTAAAAAAAGAGTTATGGCGCCCATAAATATAAAAATCATGTTGATGCCGAAAAGATGGATATGGCTCCATTTGAGCATCCAGACGAACTGTTCGGTCTGGTATACGGGCTGCTTCTCGGGGGTTAGCGGCTGCACAGATTCTTCGGAGAAAAGATCCCCCCTGCCGGATGAGGCCCGATCACTCTCATTTGATCCCGCCTGGTCTGACTTTTCTGAACTTTCAGGATGTCCAGAAGGTTGGCCCGAAAAAAAAGTGGGAATCATGTCATGAACGATAATCTGACCTAAGGCACCGGCCATGGCAATCGCCATCGTTAAAATGACGATGCTGACCAATGCTTTTGCAGGGATCGGCAGCCGGGCCAACGTGGGCCAATGTTGCGTTACACCCGCGATCTGATTGCCACTCATCATGAACCTCCTGAACTTTTAACAGCGCAGAAATCCAGCATAAAAACTTTTGCTGACGTATTCTCTGAGAAGTTTTTTCAGCTCAATTATTGGGTTAACGACCTATTCCCCGGTAAAATTGGACCCGGCGTACTTACCGCTGGCATCAAAGAAGATATAAACGGTTTTGGGATCTCCTTTTGCCCGATCGAAGGACACTGCAATTTCACTCTTGTCGTCTGTTCCCCGTTTGAACACCTCAACCTGGGTTAGTTTATTTTCCCAGGTTTGATCCAATTTCCCTTTGCCAATGAGTTGATCGTATAGTTCGGTGGCCTTTTTCAGCGCCTGCAGGTGCGTGAATTCCCCCGGGGCGTGTTTGCCGCCATGGCTGAAGGCAACGGTTGCCAGAATCAAAAGCATCAACAACAAAGAAAAAAAACCCGTGATCATTTTTAATTTATCTGTATTTTGAATCGACATCGCCATCATCTCCTTATTAAGACACTGTATGTTAAATTAAAAAAATATAATCATTTTTACGCCGATGGGTAGCTCAAGAGGGAGCAAGCCCCGTACCAACCGGTTAATAAAAGGGAGCGTGTTGTTTAACTGCCTGATTATAAATCTTTTTCAGCATGCAACCATAAACCGACTGTAAAATAATGGATCTTTTCCGTTGTTTTGCGAGCATTAAAGTGGATAAAAAATTCGCACCTTCGGCGGTCGAAGGAGATCAGCAGGGTAAAAATTACGCACTCCATGTACCCCGAAATCTCAAACCGAGTGCTGCTGTTGCTGACCTAAACTTCGCTGGATGGCTTGCTAACTGCCGATCGGTCGTTATTATATGAGAGGATTGGTTTGTGAAATAACGGGCATATCGTTTAAAAACCAGGAGCGCATGAATTGGAGATTGTTATGATGGCGCAAGAAAGGTCCGCGGAATCCGCAGTCGACCCGGTTTGCGGCATGTCCGTAAATCCGGGGGCAACTGAAATCGTAGCTGCTGTTGAGGGGCAGAACTATTATTTTTGTGCCGAGGGATGCCGCAAGGCTTTTGTGGAGAATCCTAAAAAATTTCTGGAACCGGAATGCAAGAAACCCAGGGGGTTGTGGGGCCGCTATATAGCGAGGCTTCAGAAAGCGACCGGGGGGAAATCGATGAAATGCCACTAATTCCCTAATATCGGAAAAGAACGGCCCTCGTTTCCCCGCCATTAAACATCATGGACTTGGCCATTAGGCTTTCTCTAATCTTGCTGTAATGGAGCCACCCATGTCTCTGAGTGTTTGCCAGTCACCCTGTACATTGCCCACCGTCAAAATGGGAACAGCCGCTGTAGGTTCTTCTCCGCTGCTGGCCGGGGTGGGACCGAAAAACAGGCAAAACCATTGATTGGGCGCATGCCAGCCCAGATCACCGACATTCATTACCGTACCCTTGTCACCGGGATGATCCCCAAAGTCCACAGTCGGCGGGCCATAATATTCATCACCCCAGCGACTGCCGCTCCACTCGAACGGCAAGGCGTCAGCCGCAGCCTGACCGGCAGGCGTATCGTTAAATTCACCTTTAAATTCAACATCACCGATTTTAATCACAATAGGCGTAGGCATAATCTTCACCTTCCTTTCTTTTTGGTGAAGAGACCCTATACCATCTGGGGGCGGATGTAAAGACTAGGGATAGAGACCTAAATTATGGTCTGATGAGATAGGTTAAAGAATTTTACAGGCGGCAAAACGGCTGGCAGCACCTCCGTCCAGGAAGAAGGATTTAACCTCTTACTAAGCTGTAGATACCTTTGCCGATCCAAAATACTCCGAGACCGTCAAAAAAGTAATCCAGCACGTCCGGATTACCGGTAAAAACCGAGCCTCCAAACGCCAGACCAATACCGATAAGCACCACGCCGGCAATGATATCCCCCACGCCGGACCTGGCTTTTGGTTCGGAATGCGCTTCGACCTCCGCTTCGATTGCGGGTTGGGTGACACCGCCAACCATTTGAATGCCGGCAGACGGTGGAAGCGGGGGCGGACCGGGTGTTTCTGCTGCCTGTTGGTCAATATTTTCAATAACTTCTGTAACCTTGCAAATAGCGCCGGCCTTTTTGAGTGCATGCTGATATTGCATGGCCACATCATAATTTACGTTCTTTTTTATCACCGCCGATGGCGCGGTGAAAAGGTGATCGATTTTTTTCTGGTCCACTTTGAATAAAGTCACCAGGTTTGATTTCACTTCCTCGACTTTGTGGCCATCGGACACGGTACCCTCAAAAACCAGATTATACTGTTTCATGGTTCCTGTTCCCTCCTGCCGGCGTTCGGGCAGAAATTCAAAATTTGAATCCAACCTTTACTGCTGCTAGATGTGATTTCGACCATACGGGGTAAATACTTTAGGGGTTTTTACAGCATCTATAATAGTTTAAGGAGGATACGCCGCTCTTTTTCAAGAACCGCAGGGGAGATATTTCCGCCAGGTTTGTTGTAAGTTTTGAGCAATTAAGACCGATATAGATTATATACCAAGCGCGCTTTGCGACCCGAAAAAGCGAATACAAACAATGGATTAATGGCGTAGGCGAGTGTTGGCATAATTAGGAGGATCAAAGAATTAATATGGAAACAATCGAAATCAAAGCCGCTAAATCCTGGAAACGGGAAGTCTTCGAGTATTTTGAGGATCTTGAAATTATTTGTAATGATACAATCGTACCGTTTTAAGGTATCTGGGCAAATTAAACCGCCTGCTGCATGAAAAAGGGATTGACCAATCCGAATACGACGTTCTGAATAAGAGCCTTCTGAAAGCCTCTGCAGCGTTGAACGAGGTACCCAAGACCATCCTTGATATAAAGTAAGGTTTCGGGTTTCAGGTGTCAGGTGTCAGGATTGAATGATTGAGGGATTTAGGAATTAGAATGAGAGCATACTTTCAATTCCTGAATTCCTGAATTCGCAATCCCTTAATTTAGAGGCCTGACACCTGAACACTGACACCTGCCACCTAAGTAGACACCTAAATTCCCTTCCGAATCGGATATACCGGCGCTTCTTTGCCGGGTTTCAGATGCACAACCAAAATACCCGCTGCAATTAATACCAAAGCGATCAGCAATTTGGGTGTGATGGGCTCCCCCAAAATTAGACCACCCAATGCCACACCGGCGATCGGCATGATAAATATAAACGAATGTAAGGCAACAGCACCGTATTTTTGAAGCAACGTGTTCCAGGTCACGAACGCGAATGTAGCTGTAATCAGGCTCTGGTATAACACGGCGCCTATAATCTTAAAATCCAGTTTAGAAACCATGGGCGCATCCCACAAAAGGGCTTCCAGCAAAAAGACGGGCACTGAAAAAATCATTGCATAAAAGGTTATTTGAAATGCGCTGAAGGCGCTGATGATTCGTTTCAGGTAAATTACGTTGCAAGCCCAGAAGACGGTGGCTGCAAGAATAATAAGATCTCCTGTTCGGAAGTCGGCGGTTACGCTTTTCTTTTCTGCGAACATAAAAGCAACCCCGCAAAAACCTAAGAGAATACCAAAAAATTTTCGCCGTGTAATTCGATCACCGGGTATGAAAAAATGAGCTAGAAACAGAACCCAAAAGGGGAGAAGATTAGAGATCAATGCGCCGCGGGAGGCATTGGATTTACTGATTCCGAAATAAAACATAGACAGCTGGACCGTAAAAATTGCAGCGAAGATCATAAGCTGAAATAATTGGCCTTTCTTAAGCACCAAAGATTGCCCGACAGTTCTGGCCCATATGTAAATTGCAATCGCCGCTATACTGAATCGAATTGCAGCAGTGGTAAATACCCCGATCCCGGAAAATGAAAATTTTATGGCCACCGCATTGGAACCAAAAATCACACACAAGAAGACAGTAAGAATACCGACTAAAAGGGAAAACTCCTGATTATGGATATTTTGTCTTTCCATTGCTCCCAAAAACTTGTTAAGGAAGAAAAACTTCTTTAATATAGATTCCAAAAAGGAGTCAGAGAGCTTATATCAGAAAACAGGAAATAGCAACGGGATAAAATCGGGCATTACGGATGCAAAGGACAGGATTTAATGCTTCCGGCGTTTACCTACAATTTGGCACCCTCAATAAAGTTCGGTTGCGGCCTGGCGGCGAAAATCGGCGAAGAACTTGTCTCCCGATGTGACCAAAAACGAGTGGTGATGATCAGCGACCCGGGCGTTGTCGGCGCGGGTCTCACCGACATGGCCGGGGCTTCGCTGAAAAAAAATGGATTTGCTGTTGATCTGTTCAGCGATTTAAGCGGCGAACCTTCCGCAATGTCGATTGATACGGCCGCAAAGTTGATACAAACCGCCAGGCCATCTGCCGTCGTCGGCCTGGGCGGTGGTTCCGCCCTGGATGTCGCCAAACTGGCCGCCGCCATGGCACCCGCTGATCAAGGAGCGGAATATTATGCCCTCACCGCCAACCCGCTGCCCCCTAAATCCGCAGAAATTGTCCTGCTCCCCACCACTGCCGGCACCGGGGCTGAGGTAACCCGCACAGCCGTATTTGCCAACTCCGAGGACCGCAAGCTATGGGCCTGGGGGCCTGAACTCCTCGCCGACCTCGTGATCCTCGATCCGGAATTAACCCTGAGCTTGCCTGAATCTCTCACGGCCGCAACCGGTTTGGATGCCATGGTGCATGCCATTGAGGCGTGCACCGTAAAACAAAGTCATCCGCTGGCACAGTCGTTCGGCCTGCATGCCATCCGGCTGGGAATCGAAAATCTTGAGAAAGCCATTGATCACCCGCAAGATTTGGATGCCCGCGGAAAACTGCTGATTGCATCCACTCTGGCGGGGATGGCGATAGACGGAGCCGGCACCGGCCTTGCGCACGGCATCGGCCATGCGCTGGGAACCATCGCCGGCATCCATCACGGTAGAGCCGTGACATTGGCACTGGATGTGATTTTTCCAAACAATGCAACGACGGCCGTTGAGGCCCATGCTGACGTTGCGGTGGCACTGGGCGTTCAATCCCCCACCGAGTCCGCTGAAGATCTGGCAAAAATGGGCGCACAGGCCTTCAGTGATTTTATCCGCCGCACCGGCATTGAGATATCGCTTACGCCGGATGGGCTCGGTGAGGATGATCTGGAGCGCCTGGTTGATGTTATCCAATCATCAGAGAACAGATCCATGCGCCATAACAACTGTTATGCCGCCGATAAAGAAGACATTCGCAATTTTGCCCGCCAGCTGCTGTCCCGTTGAGCCGGATTTACGAAAGGACGTTCATTGAAAATCACCGCTATTGATCTAAAACATTATCTCATACCGCTGGATCCACCATTTAAGGCCGCCTGGGATCCCGCACCCCGCAGGGAATTTGCAGCCAGTATCGTGCGCGTCGACACAGACGCAGGAATTACCGGAATCGGCTCGGGCGATGCAATGCTGGGCTTGAGAGACCATAAACATCTCTTTATCGGGCGTGATCCGTTTGAAATCGAACGCCACTGGCAGGTTTTGGATAACATCGACTTTCATTATGGCCGCTGCTGGCCCCTGGATATCGCCCTGTGGGACATCATGGGCAAGGCCAGTCGACAGCCGATTGCAAAGCTTTTGAATGCGCCGGAGTTAAAGATTCTGGCCTATGCTTCCACTGGGGAGATGATAACACCGGAAGAGCGCGCCGAGCGGGTGCAGAAGCTTTGGGAGCAGGGTTTCAAGGCCGTAAAAATCAGATTTCACCACGAGGACCCTCGCAAAGACATTAAGGTGGTCGAAGCCGTCCGCAAGGTTGTCGGTGATCGGCTGATAATCATGGTGGATGCCAATCAGGGTTGGAAAATGCCCTGGGATACGGAAACTCCCTGGGATTTTGAGCGCGCTTACTGCGTGTCGAAAGAGCTCGAGCAGCTGGACGTTTACTGGCTGGAAGAACCGTTGCCCCACCATGATTTCAGGGGGCTTGCCCGGCTGCGGGAGAAGACAGCGATTCGGATTGCCGGGGGCGAAATGAATCGTCGCTGGCATGATTTTCAGGAAATGAACACCCTGGGCTCTCTGGATGTTTATCAGCCGGACGTTGTCCTGGCGGGCGGCATTACCATGGTGAAAAAAATCGCTGCATGGGTTCAGGACGCCGGCGCATGGTTTAGCCCGCATACCTGGAGCAACGGCATCGGTCTGATCGCCAATCTGCATCTGGCCTGCGCCGTCAGTAAATGCCCTTTTCTGGAATTCCCCTTCGATCCCCCGGCCTGGACCGCAGAGCGGCGTGATTACATATTGCGCCCGGACGATCGCCTGATGATAGATGACGCCGGATATCTGCATGTCCCTGAAAAACCGGGGCTCGGCTGTGAGCTCGATGAAGAAGCTCTTTCCCGATACGAAGTCAACAGGATTTAAGTCGGAGACACTTAAAGGAGGATATAAAATGAATCATAGCAATCGCGACATGGGCATTAATTACATTAGGACCCGCAAAAAGCATCCCTGCTATGGAATGGGTCTGGGCATCATCGTCCTCGATGATCCCTACCCGGGTTTTCCGGGAGATGTGCGCAATGCCAGCGCCTTTCCCTATCCCATTCAATACGAAATCGCTGAGGGAGTTGATAACTACACCCTGGTCTGGAAAGAGGATAAAAGCCCGTGTCTGGAGCCCATCAAACGGGCGGCCAAAAGGCTGGAACAGATCGGCTGTCGCGCCATTGCGGCCGAGTGCGGCTATTTCGCTTATTTTCAAAAAGACATCGCCGGCTATGTGGACATCCCGGTGTTTATGTCAAGCTTACTGCAGGTGCCGTTCATTCAACAGGTTATCGGCCCCAAAAAAACGGTGGGTATCGTCTGCGCTCAGAAACGATTTTTAACCGACACCCACTTGCAAAATGTGGGGATCGATCTGGAAAGCAATTTTCTGATCGCCGGCGCCCTGGACGAATACGGCTGCCCGGAGTTTACCAATCTGTGGGATCCTGAAAAACGCCCCGAATGCCCGGAATCTCACTACGATCAAGCTGAAAAAGATATGATCCGGGTTTGTTCAGAATTTTGCAGCGCCCATTCAGATATCGGCGCGCTCATGCTGGAGTGCACCGGCATGCAGCCCTTTGCGCGGGCCGTGCAGCGGGTAGTTGATCTGCCGGTTTTCAGCTGGGGTACTCTTTTGGATTATGCCTATTCGGTGGTCGTGCATCGGGACTATTACGGCCACGTCTAACTAAAGTGGTTTTAAGGGTAACTCATCATTGTGAGTATAGCGTCATTATCTACTTGAAGGGGGACTGTATCCAGTGCGGCCGCTATGTGCCGCACGATCTGAAGGACCAGGCGCAGTTGGTTTCCCCGGAGACTTGCAGCCTACAACGGTGGTTGAATAGGCAATAAGTGCAACAAGTGTTATAGCTAATATAAGAGGCCTCATAGTATATTCCTTCTAAATTTTGTGTAGAAGAGGTTTCGATCGATCATCAAAAAAACGAAATCAGAACTTTTCCTTTGCGTAATGCATACACCAAGCCCCAATATTCCGCAAGGCACCAATTATATATAACGTGTTTGATGATGAAATCAGAGAGGATTGAAAATTTGTTAGATGATGCCTAATTTTTTGCCTATTTTGGTAAAGGCTGCGATGGCCTTATCGAGCTCTGCGATCGTGAGCGCGGCTGAAATTTGTACCCGAATACGGGCCTTGTCCTTAGGGACCACCGGATATGAAAAGGCGATCACATAGACACCCTCTTTCAGCATTTCATCGGCCATTTCCACCGCAACTTTGGCATCGCCCAGCATGATCGGCACAATCGGATGATCTCCCGGATTGATCTTGAAACCGGCTTTGGTCATGCCCTCCCGAAAATAGTCTGTATTGCGCGCCAAACGGTCCCGCAATTCTGTTGACGTACTCAGGGTTTCAAGGGCTTTAAATACAGCCGCGGCCACCCCGGGTGCGAGGGTGTTGGAGAAAAGATAGGGGCGTGAGCGCTGCCGCAGGATATCAATGATCTCCTGGCGCCCGCTGGTAAACCCGCCGGAGGCCCCACCAAGGGCCTTGCCAAAAGTGGACGTGATGATATCCACCCGGTCCATCACGCCATGATATTCGGGAGTGCCCCGACCGGTTGTCCCGATAAAACCGGTGGAGTGGGAATCGTCCACCATGACCAGCGCGTCATAGCGCTCCGCCAGATCACAGATGCTTTTCAAATTCGCTACGATACCATCCATGGAAAATGACCCGTCGGTGGCAATCAGGCGAAAGCGCGTGTCCTGGGCCTCTTTCAGCTTGGCTTCCAGGTCCGTCATGTCGTTGTTCTTATAGCGAAATCGGCGGGCTTTGCAAAGCCGGATGCCGTCGATGATGCTGGCGTGATTCAGTTCGTCGGAAATAACCGCATCGTCGGCGCCCAGCAAGGTTTCAAAAAGACCTGCATTGGCATCAAAGCAAGAGGAATAAAGGATGGTGTCGTCGGTGCCCAGAAACTGAGACACTTTTTGCTCCAGCTGTTTGTGGAGTTCCTGGGTGCCGCAGATAAAACGCACCGAAGACAGGCCGTACCCCCATTGCTCCAAACCTTCTTTAGAGGCGTCCACCAATTCCTGAGTACCGGCCAGCCCCAAATAATTATTGGCGCAAAGGTTGATTACCTGACTGCCGTCGACCAATTGCACCCTGGCGCCCTGGCGGCCCGCAATAATCCGCTCGTCTTTAAAAAGACCGCTGCTGCGAATCTGCTCCAGTTCATTGATCAGATGCTCTTTTATTTTGCCGTACATTCTGGGGCTCCTATTAAAATTTTTTCAGAATATAACCAGTTTATCATTTCATATTTCATTTAAGGGCCAGTCGGGTAAGTGCCTAAAGTGAGCTAAAGTGAACTAGAGTGACTAAAGTTGAGGAATTCTGCCCATTTTATAAAAAAAGATGGAGCGGCACGCGGCGCCTGCGCTGCGCTAGCGACACCAAAACTTTAGTCACTTTAGTTCACTTGTAACTTTAATCACTTTCGGTCCAGTTTAATATCACTTTCCCCGATTTCCCGGAGCGCATGACCTTAAATGCCTTCTCGTAATCGCTATAATTAAACCGGTGGGTGATGACCGGGCTGATATCTAATCCGGTTTGTATCATTGCGGTCATCTTATACCAGGTCTCATACATCTCACGGCCGTAAATGCCTTTAAGCGTAATACCGTTAAAAATGACCAGATCCCAGTCAACGTCCGTGTCAGGGGGTAAAATCCCCAGCAGCGCCACTTTAGCTCCATGGCACATGTTGGCCAGCATAGCACGCAGCGCATCCGGGTTGCCCGACATCTCCAGGCCAACGTCAAAGCCTTCTTTCATGCCCAGTTTTTTCTGAGCGTCTTCGATCTTTGCGGTGCGCACATCCAGTGCCAGGGTAGCACCCATTTTTTTAGCCAGTTTTAAGCGGTAGGGAATCACATCGGTTACGACAACATAACGCGCTCCGGCGTGCTTGGCAATCGCGGCGGCCATGCACCCGATGGGTCCGGCGCCGGTGATCAGGACATCTTCGCCCAGCACATCAAACGACAGGGCGGTGTGGGTTGCATTGCCCAGGGGATCGAAGCAGGTTAGAATATCGGTCTCAATATTAGGGTCACAGTACCAGATGTTGGTCACGGGAATGCTTAAATATTCTGCGAAAGCGCCGGGCCGGTTAACCCCGACCCCGCTGGTCCGCATACACAGATGACGTCGTCCGGCCAGGCAATTGCGGCAACGGCCGCAAACCAGGTGGCCTTCACCGGAAACCAGATCGCCGGGCTTAAAATCATGGACGTTGCTGCCGATCTCGGCGATCCGCCCGACAAACTCGTGACCCACCGGCATCGGCACGGGAATGGTTTTTTGAGCCCATTCGTTCCAGTTGTAAATGTGGACATCCGTACCGCAGATCGCTGTTTTGTGGATCTGAACGAGAACATCGTTGATCCCGATCTCCGGAATGGGCACCTGCTCCAGCCAAAGCCCCGGCTCCGGCTTTGCCTTTACCAAAGCATCCATTTTAGGAGCCATACTTACCTCCGCCTAAGTTGCAGCTTAAAAAAGAACTTGGCGCTATGATGAATCGGTTGCCAGATCTAGAATCTCGGCGATATCTTTAACTGCAATAGTGGACCCGGTTTCCTTCACGCCGTCATTGAGCATGGTATTGCAAAAGGGGCAGGCCGCCACAACGGTTTCAGCCTGAGTGGCCAGCACCTCCTCAACACGCTCGCTGTTGATGCGTCTGCCGATTTTTTCCTCCATAAACATTCTGGACCCACCGGCACCACAACACAGCCCTTTGGGGCCGCTGCGTTCCATTTCGTTTATTTGAAGACCGGCAATCGAATCCAGAATGGCTCTGGGCGCATTTATCATACCATTCCAGCGGGACAGATAACAAGAGTCATGTAAAGTGACGGATTCTTGCAAATTACGGCCTGGCTTTAGCCTTCCATTTTCAATAAGATCAGCAAAAAATTCCGTATGGTGGACCACTTCGGCCATGGCCCCGAATTGAGGATATTCATTTTTGAGAGTGTTGTAGCAGTGGGGACAGCCGGTCAGAATCTTAGCGGGCTTATACTTGTCGAGGGTCTCCAGATTTGCCTCGATCAGCAATTGGGCAATATATTCGTTCCCCGCCCGCCGGGCAGCATCTCCGGTGCATCTTTCCTCCGTGCCGAGTATGGCAAAATCAATATCGGCTTTTTTCAAGAGATGGATAATGGCGCGGGCAACCGCTTTACCCTTTTCGTCATAGGCGCCCGCACAGCCGACAAAGTAAAGCATCCCGGCTTCCGGATGGTCGCTCATTAAGGGCACATCCAGCCCCTGACACCACTCGGCCCGGGTTTCCGGAGCAAAACCCCATGGGTTAAACTGATGTTCCAGGTTGGTAAAGGTTTCCTGCAATTCATCGGGAAACCGCGACTCCATCAGAACCAGATATTTCCGTATTTCTAAAATGAAGTCTAAATGCTGTATGTGAAGCGGACAGACGCTTTCGCAGGCCCTGCAGGTCGTACAGGACCAGACCACATCTTCGGTAATCGGGGCTCCGTTTCGAATAATCGGTGCGATTGCGGTTTCTGTTTCTGAGAATTGGTTGACAAGATCATCCTTCAAATCCACGACCACCGCCTGGGGCGAAAGGGGTTTGCCCGTCATATCCGCCGGGCACTGTTCTTCGCACCTCCCGCATTCCGTGCAGGCATAGAGGTTAAGAACGTTTTGCCAGTTTAACTCGTCAATCCGGCCCAACCCGAAACTCTCGATCGTCTCATCTTCTAAATCGGTTTTAAGCATGGCTTTCTCGGTTTCTAAAGGCGCCAGGATCACATTCGGGATCGCCGCCAGGATATGAAGATGTTTTGATCCGGGAATATATACAAGGAAATAAAAAATGACCGCCAGATGAATCCAGTAAGAGATTTCCAGCCCGATGATTAATGCCGATTGATCGAAGTTTTCTAAATTAAGAACCTGTGAAATTGGATACGAAACGACGTAATATTTGATGAGGTGCCGTAATGTTTCCGGGTAAAGGACCATTCGAAAGGCATTGATTGAAAAAAAGCTTAGGATGATGATGGTGGTAAACAAAAGAATCAACCGGGAGTCTAATCCGTTTGTCAGATATTTTGGCTTTAAAAGAACCCGCCGATATACACAGTAAGCCAGACCCACAAGGGTCAGCAACGCCAGAATGTCCGCCAAAAAAGCATACAGTGCATATATTCCCGGCACGATACTCGCAAAACTGAATCCGGGGAAAAGGCCGGCAATCATTAATTCAATGGTATGGGGAAGTACGGCGATGAATCCGAAAAAGATCAGGGTGTGGGCTAAACCGGGCAAAGGCTTTTGGCGGACCTTGGACTGCAGCAGGACTTCTTTGAACAAGATTTTCAGGCGCTGTGATAATCGGTCCAGGCGGAAGTTTTTTTGACCGGATACGGTGGTCATCAAACGGATCAGACGGCGGGATTGGATGGAGAAATATCCCAGGCTGCCAACAAGTCCAAGCGCAACCAAAATGGACTTTATGGTGAAATACGCGCTCATCTATATTTTGGCCCCATCAGTCCCAAATCCTTTTTGTGAGTTGCCCCTGCGTATATCAGAATCCAAAACGATGATCAAGTTTGGCGCATCCGGCGTGCCGCCGGGATTTTCATACCGACAATAAAATTTAAGGTACTTTACAAAGATACGCCCGGGAAGGTAAACCGTGTCTGTAAAAATATTGACGCGGACATGTTTATGAGCATAAGTTTAGAAGCGCCTAAAAAATCGCTGAGGGAGGAATCCAAGTGGATAATAAATATGATGCCATTATCATTGGTGCCGGAGTCATCGGTGCTGCCATCGCTTTCGAACTTGCTAAAAAGGGGTACAAAACGCTGAATGTAGACAAGCTGCCATCGGCCGGCTATGGCTCTACCTCCGGTTCCTGTGCCATTATTCGGTTCCATTATTCCACGCCGGATGGGGTGGCGACCGCCCGGGAAGGGTATTATTACTGGATTAATTGGCCCGAATATCTGGAGGCGGATGACGAACTCGGTCTGGCAAATTACATTAATACCGGCGCGCTGGTGTTTAAAACCGAACTCAACAAATATCTTAAAACCGTCATGGCCAGTCTTGATGACCTGGGGGTGAGGTACGAAGAACTCGATGCCGAAGGAATTAAAAAGAAGTTCCCCTTTCTGAATACCCGCAAATACTTTCCGGTGAAGCTGCCCGAGGACGCCGATTTTGGAGAGCCCACCGGCAACGCCGTGCAAGGGGCTATTTTTATTCCCGAGTCAGGTTATATCACCGATCCGCAGCTTTCGACCCACAACCTCCAACGGGCGGCCGAAGCCAACGGCGGCACGTTTAGGTTCAATGCCGAAGTGGTCGACATTCGCAAAAAAGACGGCCGGGTGGCGGGCATTATGTTGCAGGACGAAACCCGGATCGATGCGCCGATCGTGGTCAACGTCGCCGGCCCTCACTCTTATATCATCAACCGTATGGCCGGGGTGGAGAAAGGCATGAACATTAAAACCAGAGCCCTGCGCCAGGAGGTCTGCCATGTTCCTGCGCCCGACGGGATTGATTACCAGAAACAGGGAACGATTATCTCAGACGGCGATATCGGCTGCTATTCCAGACCGGAAACCGGCAACCACATCCTGGTGGGCTCGGAGGACCCGGAGTGCGATGAACGCGAGTGGGTCGATCCGGATAATTACAATCAAAATTTTACCGGGCAGTGGACGACCCAGGCCATACGCGAGTCTCAGCGGATCGAGGGATTGCGGGTGCCAAATCAAATGCAAGGTGTCGTTGACCTTTACGACGTTTCTGACGACTGGATCCCCATTTACGACGCATCGGACTTACCCGGTTTCTATATGGCTGTCGGCACTTCCGGAAACCAGTATAAGAATGCGCCGGTGGTAGGGGTCATGATGAGCGAACTGATCGATAAAGTCGAGGCCGGACACGACCATGATAAAAATCCGATTCAATTCCACATGAAATATACGGGTAGAACTTTTAATATGGGCTTTTATTCCCGCCTGCGGGAAATCAATCCGGACAGCAGTTTTTCGGTAATTGGTTAAACGGCCGCCTATTCTTTTTCAGCGACCTCCAGCAGCTTGCGCGTGAGCTCCGGGATGACCTCAAACAGGTCGGCGACAACGAAGTAATCACATTTTTGCACAATGGCTGCATCCGCGTCCTTGTTAACCGCTATGATCATGCCGGCTGTTTTCATGCCGGCAAAATGCTGCACGGATCCGGAGATGCCGCAGGCGATATAAACTTTCGGGTTTACGGTTTTGCCGGTTTGCCCGACCTGCATGCTGTGGGGCACCCAGCCGGCATCGACTGCCGCCCGGGAAGCACCAACCGCTGCTCCGATCGGTTCCGCACATTTAAAAAGAATGTCAAAGTTATCCGGATTTTCCATACCCCGCCCGCCGGATATGATGATATCGGCTTCGGTGAGGTCGATTCCTTCAAATGCTTGCTGCTTGATCTCCTTTACCACAAGATCCGCTTCGTCAACTTCTGCCAGAAAAGGGATCACTTCGGTTTCACAGGGTGCTGTTTTTGCCTCGACGGCATTGGGCCGAATCCCGTATATGGAATGCTGCCCATTGACCTTAATGAGGGCGATGGTTTTGCCGGAAAACTGGGACTTTTTTGCCAGGCCCTCCGTCAAATTGATATGAATGCAATCCATGACCAGGGGGGCATCGAGGCTGGCGGCAACCCGCGGCAGTAAATCTTTGCCCTGCGCGCTGGTGAGCCCGCAGAGGCTGTGAATACCAAAGTGCTCCATAGCAGCGATAATCGCTTTGGCCCATTTGGCCGGGTTCCACTGAATCGGCCCTTCTGTCGAAATAATATCGATTATCTTGCCAACACCATATTGCTGAAGCTGTTCTTTATAGGCCCCCGCGTTGCCGTTTAAAACCAACGCATACAGTTCGCACCCTTCCTGGCGGGCCAGGGTAATGGCGCCGTAATTGGTCTTCTTAATTTCATCGTCTTTTAATTCGATTAAAATACCGACTTTTTTCATTTTACTATCGCTTTTAGTGTTATGCCCCGCAAGTAATTTACAAAACACGGATTGGTTTTATCAATCCTCTTTTCCAAAAATGAAGTTGATTAAATCACAAATGACAAATTCCAAATCACAAACAAATCTCAAATTCCAATCCAATAAAGTTCCATACTTGTTTGAATCATTGAAAATTTGAATTTGGATATTGTTTGTTATTTGTAAATTGGTGCTTGGAATTTTCTCACTTAAAAACTCAACTGAATTTAAATATACCACACGACTTTTGTCACATTTTTGTGGGGCATAACATTAGAGAACCTTGGCCTCGTCGTGCAGTACCTGAATGAGCTGCTTGACAACTTCTTCCGGCTGTCCTTTGAGTTCTTTGGCCTGCCGCTGTTCGACGGCGGATTTCAGTTCGAGGATTTCCATACCGGCGGAGGGTTTTTCAAGCTGCAGACTGGCCAGATGGATCTGCTGAATTTCCTTTTTCTTGGCTTTACGGATATCGATAAACGTCGGATAGCGGGGCTTATTCAAATCCTTGCCGGCTGCAATGACGCAGGGTAGCGGTAATTCCAATATTTGCCTGACGCCGGCCTCCATCTCACATTCCACAAGGGCGTTCTGCGCGTCCGTTGAAAAGGCCACGACGTTGATGGCAACGGGCATGTCCAGCACCGCTGCGAGCCTGAACATGGTTTGCATCCCTTCATTGTCGATAGACTGCTTGCCGGTAAAAATGATATCGGGTTTGCCGTCCTGCTCGATGGTAGCCTTTAAGGCCCGGGCCGTCAGAATGCTGTCGAGCGGTTCATCGGTTTGGATCAATATCCCCCGGTCGGCCCCCATGGCCAAAGCAGATTGGAGAGTGCTTAGTGCACCTTCCTTGCCCAGGGTCACGGCAATCACCTCGGAATTTTCGGTCCGGGCTTTAAGTTGGGTGGCTTCCTCGACGGCATGCTCATCGTAGGGATTCAGCAAAAAAGTGACGCCTTCATCGATCTGATTTTTTTCCCTGATGGTAATCGTTGCCGCTGAGTCCGGTACGTGTTTGACGCACACATAAATTTTCATGGCGAACACTCTTTTTCCCAGCCTAATGTTGAACTCTGTTTCAAGAATTTTGTTTTCAGGTGTCAGGCCTCTAAATTTAGGAATTGCGAATTCAGGAATTTAGGGATTGAAAGTATTCTGTCATTCTAATCCCTAAATCCCTAAATTCCTGAATTCCTCAATCATTGCTTGCCTGACACCTGACACCTGCCTGCCCTGCGTAGCCTTATTGGCGAAGAAGGGAACACTGAAACCTTATCCCTCTTTAGGTGAATGAACTAATGAAAAACAGGACTTTGCCGCGTATCCGCAAAGCCCTGTTTACTTACTCCGGCATTCCAGCACGGCTATCCGTTAACCGAAAAGCTGCTGTCATAATTGATTTCGCGCTTGCGCGAGAAGAAGCCCACATCAATGGTTCGCTTGATATGGCGCAACATGAACTGGAAGGGCTCGTTGTCATGATCGAGGCCCTTCTCACAGGCGTCAATCAATTCGGCCATCATGGCGCCGACCACCGGGGCGTTTTTGTATTGATTACCGCTGGTGCCGATGGCCATGTAAAAACCCTTCATATCCGACTTGTCGTAGATCGGAATCCAATCGTCGGAGCAATCATACAGGTCGCAGACTCCCCGGGGCTGGTTGGGTATCTGCATGCTGGGCACCCGCTTGGCGCAGCGGTAGGTTTGCGCTTTCCACTGGGCTTCGGAAAGCTGGTTGTCCCGCCCGGGCCCGCCCTTGCCGGCATAAAACTCGTCAGGATCGACCCATTCCTGAGGATCACATTCGGGGTCCTCGCTGCCGATCAAAAACATGTTGCCGACTTCGGGACGGTAGTAACAGGCAATATCACCGTCGGACGTGTGGTAGCCGTCATTTAGATAATCGTATCCTTCGGGGGAGGGGCAGTGCATCACCTCGTGCCGCAGGGCCTTGGTCTTGATGTTGCACCCTTCGTAGACCCCTTCGGCCATTTGATTGATTTTATAAGAATGCGGGCCGGCCGCATTAACGACCACGGGTGCATCGATCTGAGTGCCGTCCTTAAGCGTTACCCCCAGCACCTGGTTGTCTTTACTTCTGATTTCGACGACCTCGGCGTTAAACATAAATTCGCCGCCCCTGGCTTCGGTTGCCCGCATGATATTGTGGCTGGATAGCGCCGGATCGCTCATATAGCCGCCTTCGGGACAAAACAGCGCGCCCTCGAGCATTTTGGTGGGCTCCTCAAAAAACTCGGGATCTTCGGGCCGTCTGACAGGCCAGTTCTCGTGTAAATCATAAACCGGCACCATCTCTTTAACCTTTTCCACGCTCCATTCTTCGTAGTCTACCCCGACAGCATCGTAGTTTTTTTGTACTTTGCGCCAGTCGTGTCCCTGGGATTTAATCAGGATGGAGCCGGTATTCATATACTTGGCAAGACCCTTTTCATCCTTGACATGTTCGAGGTAGTCCTCCCATTCCAGCCAGTACTTGAAACCCTCGTAAGCCATGGCCACACCATCTTCGGTGGAATAGTGCGCCCGCACAATAGCACAGGATGCGGCCGTGGAGCCCTCGCCGGCATCTGCCAACTTGTCGATGTTCAGGGTCTTGTAACCCATCTTGGATAATTCATAAGCGATGGGCGTACCAATGACACCTGAACCGATGATAATGGCATCATATTTTTTTGTCATGATTAAAAACCCCCCTCTCTCGATTTCGGATTTTGGATTTCGGATTGCGGATTTATCGAAAACAAAAACTTCGATTTTATAATGCTAAACTGTTACATTAAGTCAAATTAGGGATGGATTGCAAAGCTTTTTTAGATCCCAGGCTTTTATTTTAAAGGATTTATCGTAAGCTATTTTCTTTTCAGCGAGTAAGTCCAGTATCTTTTCTTCCAGGTTCATATTATCCTCTTTTCAGCGTTCAATCTGAGATTTGATCCACCCAGTCACTGAACACGTTTTCACCGGCCGGGCGAAGTTCAAATTCCGCCCCGGCTTCGAGAATAGCCGCAACCATATCCTGCGCATACCCCCTGGAACAGGTAAACAGAATGGCGGCCCTTCCCGGAATATTCCCAAGGGTTACAATCTGGCAGGGGACATGCGAAAAGGGCCCTTGCAGCAAAAAGGGCGTTTCCTTGAGCGGATCAAGAAAATCTAGGGAGGTTAATTTTTCGGCTATCCCAAAAATGTCCTTACCCAGCAAGGCCAAAAACACGGTCGCATCGGCTACGTCGGTAAAGCCTTGATCATCGGGAACAGCCAGATTCGCTCCCGAAAGATGCCAGATCGACGCCTGGGTCCGGTTCATTCGATTGATCAAGACGCCATTCTCAAATACACACCGGCCAGGCGCATCCGGAATATTGATTCCCCAGGGCTGATGTTTTGAAATGTCCGCGTCCTGAAGATCCCATCTGGCCCGGTGGCTCAAATCGATCACCCAGGGCCCGTTTCCCTCGGCTTCATATTCCTGCACGACTGTCCAGTCACCCTGTTCTTTTGTTTTTAACGGCCGGCCTTCGAATTGCGCCGGGGAGCATCTTTTAATGGGTTCCATTTTTAAGCCTCAGACTCTTTCACGTTAATTCAATTTACGTGCTGAATTTTAATTGCCTTAGATCTTATGTTTTTTTTCCATCACGAAAACACGAAATTTTAAAAGCACGAAATTTTTCTTATTTCTTTTTCGTGTTTTCGTACTTTCGTGCTTTCGTGATTAATTTATCATTTCCGATCGCGGTGGATCCGGGTTAGGCAGAATTAAAAATTATAAAATGTCACATTCTTAAGCGTTGCCCCTCAGGGTCATAAAAAGGCGTCGGCGCGACGGTTGCAAAAAGATGCTGACCCTTACATTCGTCTTCGTATATCTGCAGGCGTGTCCCTTCTTTGGCCAGCGGGGCCTCGACCAACGCCAGACCGATGGCTTCCTGCAGCGAAAAACTGCGACGGGCAATACAAACATATCCCCGGATGGCGCTGTCCACGATGATGGAGCCATCTTTAGGAGCACGGGCCGGATCTTCCATTTTAAATCCCACCAGTTTTAAGCGATCTTCCTGCTTTTCAGTCTGCCGCAAGGCCACCGCGCCGACCGTTTTGGCCTCCGGTTTGCTGCGGTCCCACAAAAATCCGAGCCCGACATCGTGAAGGGTGGTGCGCTGCTCGGACTCGGAACCGATAATGAGGTGGCATTTTTCCATTCGCAGCACATTTTGAGCTTCCAGGCCGAAATTGCGGATATCAAACTCCTTACCGGCTTCTGCCAACAAATCCCAGAGAGCCTGCATATAGGATGAGGGAACATGCAGCTCATAGGAAAGTTCTCCCACAAATCCAAGACGCATGGATCTTACCGGTATGGTATCTTGAATCATAAATTCACGATAACCGGCAAACGGAAACGCGTCATTGGAAACATCCGCATCCGTGACTTTCGCAAGGACCTTGCGCGCATTGGGTCCCGCCAGATTGATGACGCCAAACGCATCGGTGAGATTGACCATGTTAAAATTCCAGCCGTCATAGCGGGTGTGATACCGGATCCATTCCACCGTGGCGCCGGCCCTGACGGTGGAGGTCGTAAAATAATAATCGTTTTCACCGCGTTTAACCACCACCCCGTCATCTATAATACATCCGTCATCGTTGCACATGGCCGAATATCGAATCTTGGCTTCCGAGGTCCTGGACATATCGCTGACATAAACCCGCTGCAGGGCCTTTAAGGCATCCGGCCCCCAAATCCTGAATTTGCCCAGGGTGGAAGCATCCATCATGCCGACATTTTGACGAACATTTTCGATTTCTTCACGACAGCTGAAATCCTGGGAAAAAAAGCGCGCCCGTTTCCAGACGCCGATGCGCCGGATAACGCCGCCGGCTGCTTTCTGAGAGGCATGCACTGGCGTGCGTTTACACATATCGTGGTTGCTGCCGGCATAGGTGGCAATAAACGCGGGGACCAGGGGGACCCGCACCGTTGTCGGTTTGGCCGCGCCATTGGCGCCGCCATAATATTGGGCCACAAACAGCGGAAGATTGTGCCCGGGGATTCCCCCCTGCCCGGGCCCGGTTCCGGCAGCTGTAAATCGTTTGATGAGCTCGGTGGCATCAAACCCCATTGCCAGGGCCTGCTTCACATTTTTAACGGTCGTATCTTCGTCAAAACAGATAAAGGCCTGGCGTCCTTTAACCGGGGCGGTCACCAATTTACAGCCTTTGTCCGGGCCCGGCAAGTTTTGAAGTGCCTCCCGCGCCTCTGTCAGTTGACTGTCAACGGATATGCCGCAATCGGCAGCAGCCGAAATTCCGGCCAGGCGCCCCGAGGCTTCAATTGCCCCGGGGTGATTGAGCCCCAGCATGCGACCGGCGGCCTGCATTTTTGGGGGCAGTTTTTGGGGTAGAAAAAAGCCGGTGTGATGGTCATAAGTCAATTCCGCCCGGGCCAGAGAAAGGGGGCCGGTCAAGGGCGTCATTCCGGCCGAGGCCACCAAAAGATCGCCGGAAAATTCTTTCTGGAGGGTTCCCTGGATGGTTGCCAGTTTCACCTTTTTTAAGGCTTTGGTACCATAAGCCTCGGTTGCCACCCAACCCTTCAGGAAGGGAATGTTGCGCTCAGCGAGGCCCTCCATCAATCCGGGATCCTGTCCGTCTTCCCGGATGTCGGCCACACAGGCCACCTTGAGCCCCAGATCAAAAAGATCCAGGGCCGCTTCCAAGCCTAAATCATGCCCGATGCTGAAAACCGCCTGCTCACCGGGCAGCAGACCGTAGGTTCGCGCCAGCCGATGCGCGCAACCGATCTGCATGACACCGGGCCGCTCGTTGTTTTCAAAGAGCAGCGGGCGTTCAATACAACCGGTTGCCACCACCACACTCCGGGCCCGGATTTCAACATAGCGTTCGTCAAAATGATCGCTTGGCCGCCCTTTCTGAATCGCTGTGATCAAGTTGTTGCTGTAAACACCCACCACGGCGGTGCGGGTAAAAATGCGCAGATTCGGGATTTGTTCGAGCTTATGCGCCATTTGCCGGGCGCTTTCAAAAAGCGGCACGCCTTCTTCATTTTCAGCCTTGCGGTAATCAAAAAAACCCCCCAGCCAGGGTCGCGATTCCAGAAGAATGACGCGTAATCCCTGTTCGGCTGCGGCCTGGGCTGCCGACATGCCCGCCGGACCACCGCCGATCACGCACACATCCGCCGTGGGATAGATTTCATCGAATTTGCCGGGCATTTGGAAATCAGGATCAATTTTGCCGAGTCCGGCGGCCTTGCGCACCTGCTTCAGGGCGACGGGCCACAGACGCGCGGGTTTGTGCATGGTGCGGTAATAAAACCCGGCCGGCATGGCCCAATCCAATTTATCCATAAACCCCATCAGGTCGGTTTCAGGTGTACCTTTAACATTTTGGGCTTTAATCCGCATACCGTCTTCAAGAAGGGTATTTTCAGTCCGTATATTGGGAATGCCATTGACCTGCATACAGGTGTTGCTGCATTCGCCGTCCAGGCTGTACAGCCCTCGTGGGCGATGATATTTTAAACTCCTCGAAAAAATGCGGACCCCGTTGGCGTACAGGGCGGTAGCCACCGTATCGCCGCTGACCCCCTTAAAGCTTTTTTTCTTATAGCGAAATCCAAGGGTCTGAGAGGGATTGATTCGAAAAGTAGGCAGTTTATCCAATCGGTTCATGATTGTGCCTCCGCTTATTCAACCTCGAGATTATTTGTGGTGTCCCGCCGGGTGGTAAACCATACGCCGCAGCCATCCCGATGACACCACCACTCCGTTTGGATTCCGGCCACACACTGGTTCAGGTGCACGTATTCGAACCAGGCTTCCGGTGTGAGACCGGCTTCATCGGGCCTGGGCCCTTTGTCTTCTCCGCCATAGCGGAACTCATAGCCGTTGCGTTTTCCGCACACGGGACAGGTCAGGGTTAATCCCATGATTTTGTCTCCTTGAGTGAGCTAAAGTGAACTAACCGCCAAAGATCGGTGGCGGAAAAGTGTCTAAAGTGAACTAAAGTTTGGAGTGACTAAAGTTAAGGAGTCGCTATGCTCCATCTTTTATAAAAATGATAGAATACATTAACTTTAGTCACTTTAGATCACTTTAGTCACTTCTCACTTTCTGGTTTAGAATTTGTTTTTCCGTAAATAATAAAAAATTATTGTTGAAGAATTAATTTGCTAATTATCCGGAGTATAATTCACCAATGCTGCGGTTTCTCCCATCAGCCGGTGCTGTTTATAACGGCTCAGGGCAAAGGGTTTGATCATCTCGGGGCATTTATTGGCGGCCATAAACTGAGCCATATATTTACCACTGGCCGCAGCGGACTTAAAACCGAAATATCCCCAGCCGCAGTCCATGAAATAGCCTTCAATCGGATCATTGCCGTCCAGAATCGGCGCCATATCCGGGGTCATATCGGCCAATCCGGCCCAGTGCCGCATGAACTGAACACCCTTTAAGCAGGGAAGCATCTCGCTTACCGCCTGGGCCTGATGCTGGATGTAATACGCTGTAGTCTGGGTGGTGTAATTGGGCCAGGGATCCATATGGGCGCCGGTTGCAATTTCGCCTTTAAGGGTCTGGTTCGCATAGGCGTGATACATCCCCGAGGAGATCACATGATTCAAAATCGGTTTCAGGGGCTGGGTGACCATGGCCTGGATAGTCAGAACGCTGATCGGCAGCTTGATACCCAGCATCTCATAAGAAATTGCGGCGGAATAACCGCCGGCCGCCAGCAGGACCCGCGGTGTGTGAATCTTTCCCCCATCCGTATCCACCGAGACGATTTTGCCGTTCTCAACACCAATGGCGGTAACCCCGGTGTTCTGATGTATGTCAACACCATGTTTCGACGCCCCTTTTGCCAAACCCCAGACGATGGCATCATGGCGCAGAATTCCACCTGGCGGGTGATACATGGCGCCAAAAATCGGATAGGTCATATCCTCTGAAATATTGAGCGCCGGAATCATTTCCTTGCACTGCTTGGCATCAATCAGATGACTTTCCACCCCGTGAAACTGCGCGGTGGCGATATTCATACGGGCTGCATTCATGGCGGCTTCGCTGTGCATCAGGTTCAGGTTGCCGCAATTAAAAAACATCAGATTGTAATCGAGCTCTTTTGTCAGCACCGGCCAGAGGTCGAGGGCTTCCTTATAAAGCGGAACATTTTCCTGGGTTCGCTGATTGGCACGCACGATGGCCGTGTTGCGGCCGGACCCGCCAAAACCGATATAGCGTTTTTCCAGCACGGCCACATTGTGCATGCCGTGATCCCGCGCTAAAAAATAGGCGGCGGCGAGCCCATGCAGACCGCCGCCAATGATGACAGCGTCATAATTAGACTTCAGAGCGGCTTTTTTCTCCCACAGGGGTTTATACCGGCCTAACATAGATCCTCTCTTTTCAATGGGTTATATTTATAAATTTTTATTTAAATATCAGTATAATATATAGTTAACAGCTGCGAACTTCGGGCAGCCGGCGCCAGTCTTTGAAATCTAAATTCTCCACTACTTATGATAATGAAACAAATTATGTCAAGAAAAAAAGCAATTATGAAATAATTTATTTCAAAATGGCTTGACAATTTAATTAATATAGTTGATATTGCATAGAATCTCACTGTATCCTGATACGCAAATATTAATATAAATTATTGTATTTTATAATAATATTTAACTTTACAGCCCTCCAGAAGATAACCCGATTTTGGTGTGACCAGGTTTTTGCAGCTGCCGTGGATTTTGATAGTTAAGGCCTGCATTTGATCAGATTTTAGGCTAATTTCAGCTTATTTGGGTCTAATTTGGCTTGTCAGGATTGCGAAACAAGCTGGTTTGCAAGGTTTTATTTCATTTGAGAGAAATTATTTCATTTTTTTAATATAGGTCCAGAGAACCATGATGGAACAACAGTCACATCCGATGATGAAAGCTATCGTCGCGCAACAGCACAAGCTGAC